>JACVJA010000011.1 GCA_015661035.1 Candidatus Calidifonticultor daggyaiensis
TTTGGCAAAATTAAGGACATCACATTTGAGGGTCCAGATGTTAGATTAAAAATTCTTTCTCAAGATTTAGGAGAAATAGTTATTGAGGCAAAAAGTGATGAAATTTATTATAAAAATTTAAAACAAGAAGATGAAGTTTTGTTTTTCTGGAATATTACAGATGGCTTAATTTTGTAAATTTATAATTTTTTCAAGCAATTGAATTTTTATTTTTGTAAATCCTTCAAATTTGCCAACATATGCATCTTCATATTTCCCTAAATCATAACATGTTTTATTATCTATATTTATTAAAATTCCATCTAGCCCTATTCTTTCAAAATCTTTTAAATGTTTTAAATAAAAAGCCTCACAACAAGCCCCGCCAAAAAATTTTACTCCGGTATTTTTTAAATTAATTAAAGTTTGCTCCAGATGTTCATAACTAGTAATTGTAATATTTTTAATACTTTTTTTATTTAAAATTTTTATAGCATCTCCAACACTGCATTTACCACAAAAGCTGCACCCTTGTTTATATCTAAATTTGCACTGAGGAAGTTTTGCACAATAAGGTAGTAAAAAAACTTCTAATTTTTTTAGTTTACTTATTTGGCTTATAAAACTATTAACAATTTTATTATTACCATTAATTTTATTATTAATTTTATTTTTATTATCTTTTTTGTCATTGTAATTAATTTCGCAACAATTAATTGTGCAGCCTAATGGGTTTAATATATTATTAGTGATATTATTATTTATATTATTATAAATATTAAGGCCATTATTATAATTAGCCTTCATAAAAGGTTCGTTTATTAAGAAAATGTCTTTAATATATTTTTTGGGAAATTTAGCTTTTAAAACTTCAAGCTTATCTAAGCAGCCTTTAAATGCTTTAAAAATATTTTCCCAGCTGACACCTTCTATTTTTTGGGAATAATTTTTATAAAAATCTTTTATGATTGCTTTTAAACAATCCTTATTGAGTGAAATATTTTTTAAAATTGATTCCAAATCAAATATAGCTTTTTTGGGATATATAAAAAAATCGCCAGTAAAAATAACTCTTTTTAATATATTTCTTTTAAAATCTATTTCTGCATTACAATTTATAAGACCTAATGGATTAATAGAAGTGGATTTAACATTTAATAAATTATTTGCTTTTTTGATTCTGTAAATATGCTCTTTGCTTTTAAAATAACCTAATTTGTCTTTTAAAATCTTTTTTTCTAAATTTGAAAGTTCATCAAAATAAAATTCAAAGTCAAAAAATTCTTTAAAACCGTACAAAATATTATTTATTATATTTTGCCTGTCTGGGCAGTAACCCAACTCTCTTGAAAGCCAGGTAATTCTTTCTTTTAATGAATTTATTTCTTTATACTTTAATTTTTCAACCGGCACACGTAAAGAGCGAAGCATCATATTTATATCAATATCAACAAGCAATGTCCCCTGAAACATAAAGGCATTGCTAATTGAAGTTCCTCCTGATCCAGAAATCTTTTTTCCATTTACTTCAATATCATTTCTTGGCCTAAAATTTGCATCAATATTAAAATATTTAAGTCCATTAGCAACTGCCGAACAAAAAAGCTTATAATAATCCTCAAATTTATTTACATATTTAGAAAAGCTATCCTTTTGGGCAAATATCTCCCAACCTACATCTTTCATGCCCCAATATAACGC
Source organism: Candidatus Calidifonticultor daggyaiensis (assembly GCA_015661035.1). Lineage (GTDB taxonomy): Bacteria > Actinomycetota > Humimicrobiia > Humimicrobiales > Humimicrobiaceae > Calidifonticultor > Calidifonticultor daggyaiensis. The sequence continues at coordinate 1,681 of JACVJA010000011.1, forward strand.
TCCTCCACCAGTTATTCTTCTATTAATATCAATTTCATTTTTTTTACAAAAACTTGTTCTTACCTCATCTTCAATAGACTGAAAATAGCCTACTAAAACACAGTGGGGATTAAAGCTTAAAAAACGTATAGTATCAGGAATTTTATTATCTTCGCGAAGCTCAAGAAGTATTTCATCAATTGCCATATTTTCAGCAGCAGTTAAACTTTTGGTATCTATTACTCTAATTTTTTTTGCAATCATAAAATAATAAAATAATAAGTAATCAAATAATTATTAGTTTAAAAAACATAAAAAAAGTAAAGATTTATAATTTTTTTATCATTCAATTTTAAATTTTAGATGTTTCCTTTATTCTCTCTTTTGGTACCCTGACCACTGTAATTATTATAAGACCGCTTATTAGAAAGACAAGAGTGCTAAGGAGTGCAATTTTCTGGTTTTTCGTAAAATATGACAAGAGACCAAAAACAACTGGTCCTAAAACACCAGAAAACTTACCGCCTATTGCATAAAAGCTGAAGTACTCTGCTTCCTTGTCATACGGAGTTAAAAAACTCATAAGACTCCTGCTTGCTATCAGTGTTGACCCTGTTAGAACGGAGGCCAGAATATAGACTATATAAAAAATTATTTTTAAATTTACACTTGTAATGAGTATTATTACAGTACACCAAGCTATAAGAGTAATTATAATTACCGATTTTGCTCCAATTTTATCAACAAGCCATCCAAAGAAAACAGAACTAATAATTACCGGAAAATGCCCGAGCATAAAAAGAAATGCAATTTCCTTAAGTGAAAGGTTAAGGGTATTTCTCCCATAAATTGCTGCATAAGCAGCAAGAATAGAAAAAGCATTGCTAAAAAGAAAAAATGAGGTTAAAAATCTTATAAGATTTTTATTTCTTTTCATTTCCTTAAAAGTTAAAGACAGACGTTTAAATCCAATCTTTAAATAAGATTCTCTTTGTAGAGACGTTTTATCATCAATATTGAAAGGTTTATCTTTTAAAAATAAAAATGAAGGCATTGCAAATATAATAAAATATAAGGCTGTAAGAATAAAACTTAGTTTTAGGTAAGGTATATTTTCTGATTCAAGCCCCCCGCCTAAAAAAGGATATATCATAAGAAGTGCAAAAAAACCACCCATATATCCAAATGCAAACCCAAGTCCAGAAATGAATCCCACATTGCTCTTATCAGAAAGTTCGGGCAAAAATGAATTATAAAACATCATAGATAACTGGTAGGTGATATTAGCTATTATAAATATAACCATTGCATACACGAGAGTACCAGAGCCAGTAAAGAATAAAAGCAGAACAAACAACACGCATATTAATGTAAAAATTATAAGAAATCTTCTTTTTGATCTAGAAATGTCTGCAACTGCTCCGCATATTGGGGCTAAAAACGCAGCTATCAAAATTGAGGCAGCACTTGCTACGCCCCACATTAAATCACCAAAGTTTTTCTCATAAATATGTTCAGGTGCAATTACGTTTATAAAGAATACTGGAAAAATAACTGTTATAATTACTATAGCAAAAGAAGTATTAGCAAAATCATATAATGCCCAAGATAAAACAGAAAGATTCAATAAAAGTTTTAAATTTTTTAAATTGAATCTTATAGGTTTATTAGCCATAATTTAACTTAATTTTACATTACATAAAAATTTAATGATAGTGTCTTAATATTTATCAATAGATATTATATTATCTAGAAATAGTTAATCTACAAAGATTTTAATTTTTTAATTTGTCAATTAAAAAATTAGCCTGTTGAGTTTATTTGTTTGCATTTGCATATAGCATTTGCATATATACTGTTTATGATATATCTCGTGTTATATATTATCTAGTGTTATCTGAGCACTTGGCTCTATATGGAAAAGCTTTCTTGTTTATCTTTATGTTTTCGCGTATAGAAGACTTTATAATATTACATGATATTACATAATATTGCATAATTAATATAAGTTTGTTATAAAATAAAAGACTTAAAACGTTTTTGAGGTTAAAAGTTTTTAGCAACACAAATAATTTGTTGTAAAATAATATAAGAATAAAATAATTGTAATTAAGAACAAACTAGAAATTAATCAAATGGAAAGCCCGCAATATATACAAACAAGCCTGGCAGCAGCAATATCATTAGGTTTTGAAAATGGAAGCTTTAAAGAGCCAGTAAAATTAACTGGACTAAATCTCTTATTAACTTATAAAAATGGCTGTATTGGAAAGTGTGCTTATTGTGGAATTTCAGCATTGAAACAAAAAATAAGCTATAAGAAACAAAATTATTTATCAAATGAATGTATTAAAGAATATACTGAAGATACCATTGAGGATAACGTTAAATACACTAAAGAAACAATACTAAAAAAAACTTTTATAAGAGTAAAATGGCCAATTTATAAATTTACAGATGTTTTAGCTGCTTTAAAAGAAAAAGAGGCAAATTTTAAAAGAGTATGTATTTCAATGATTACTCATAAAAAAGCAGTTGATGACACTATTTTTATAATAAATCAAGTTAAAAAAACTACTACTTTGCCAATAAGTATTTTAATTACCCCTACACTCATAAACTCTCCTTCTATTTTAGAAGAATTTAAAAAAGCTGGAGCTGAAATGATTGGAGTTGCAATTGATACTGCAACTAAAACACTTTTTGAAAAATACAGAGGCAAAGGCGTTAAAGGACCTCATAAATGGGAAAAATACTGGGAAGTTCTAAAATGGGCTGTTAGTGTTTTTGGACCATACAAGGTAGGCATTCATTTAATAATTGGCTTAGGCGAAACTCAAAAAGAAGCTGTTGAAATAATATATAAAGCACATAAACTTGGTGTAAAGACACATCTTTTTTCATTTTATCCCGAAAAATACACAAGACTAGAGGAATATAATCCTCCTTTGCTTTCAGATTATAGAAAAATACAAATAGTAAGATATTTAATTAATGAAGAAAATTTAGAATTATCAAATATTTATTTTAATGAAAATGGCAAAATTTTAAAATTAGACTATGACCTGGAAAAACTTTTTGATGATGGCATAGCTTTTATGACTTCAGGGTGTCCATGTCAAGAAAATCAAAAGATATCTGCTTGCAATAGACCATTTGCTAACGAAAGACCTTCTGAGGCCTTTAGAAATTATCCTTATCTTCCAAGACAAAAAGATTTAGAAGAAATAAAAAAACAGGTTTTTTCTAGTTTTTTATATGTATAGGGATGCTAAAACTATTTATGCATAATTATGCTGATATATAATGATATTTGCTGATATATAGCAATTAGCTAGATACAAATTAATTCTTGGCTTTGTTATTAATTTACTAAATATAATGATACAAATAATATAAATAATATTAATAATATAAAATTCTATGGATATTAATTATGCTGCTAATTTTACTGCTAATAATGTTGAATATAATATCAATATCAACAATATGATAAATAATACTAATACTGATATTAACGCTAATAGTCAAACTAATAATAATGATAAGAATTATAAGAATTATAAAATTCATCATAAAAATTATAATGGTAAAAAAAATAAAAATGTAACTTTTGCTGTGCCTGGCTCAAAAGTTTTTATTAGCAAATATTATAAAAACAATCCAAATAGTTTTATAAATATAAGCCTTACAGGAAAAAATTGTGAGCTTTTATGCAAACATTGTAAAGGAATTCTTTTAAAAGATATGGAAGACATTAATTTTTTTTATGAAAGATTCAAATCAGAAAAAAGCTATAATCAATTAAACGGCGTATTATTTAGTGGAGGTTTTAATAAAGATGGCGTGCTAATATTAAATAACGATAATATTAAAAAAATAGAGAAAATTAAATTTAATATAAAAAACAATGTAAACAAAAATGCAAAGTTTTACATGCATTTAGGATTTATAGATAAAAACATTGTAAAGGTTTTAAATAGACTAAATTTTGACTGCCTTTTTGTAAATGTAATTGCAGATATATTTGCTATAAAAGAGGTTTATAATTTAAAAAACATCAAACCCGAAGACTTTTACGAAAACATTAAAATTTTAAAAGATGCCGGGCTAAAAGTATCTCCACATATTATAATTGGTCTAAATTATGGAAAAATAGAAACTGAGTTTGATGCTGTTAAAAATCTCTCAAATTTAGACATTGATTCTTTAGTATTTGTAATTGCAAAAAATTTATATAAAAATCATAATTTTTTAAAATCACAAATTGTTAACCAGAAGACTTATTTTACCCAGAATACTAATTTTAATAAGGATACTAATTTTAATTTGGATGCTAACTTTAATCTGGATACTAATTTTAATAAGGATGCTAATTTTAACTACAATGTTTATTTTAACCAGGATAATTATATCTCATTAATTTTTAAACTTTTTGAGTATTCAAAAATTCTAATGCCAAAAGTTCCAATAACATTAGGCTGTGCTAGGCCTCCAGGAGAGTTTTCGGCAGCAATAGAAAAAGAATTGTTAAAAAAAGGCATAAATGTTATATCCTTTCCTTCTGACAGCACAGTAGAATTTGCAGTTAAAAATAAATATAATTTCAGCTTTAAAGAAGATTGCTGTGCAGGTTGTTTATAAAAGATTTCTGCAGCAGGTGGTTATAAAGCAGAAGCCTTTTATAAAGCAGAAGCCTTTAAAGCCACTCCTTTTAATACTTTTAATACCTCTAATACTTTTAATACTTTTAATATTGGAATAAATTTATAGTACCGTTTTTATTATTAAAATACTCAATAAAATTAGCAAAATAATTTATTGAATAACCTAAAAGCATATCAATTAGATTATATTGCCTTTTAGATATAATATTTGGCTCACCTTTTATGCCGCCAAGCTGGGCAGCAATTTTTTCTGCATCTTTATATGTACCAATTTCATCTATAAGACCTAACTCTTTTGCTTCTGTCCCAAGGAAAACCCAGCCGGTTGCAATTTCTCTTACTTTATCCTGGCTTATTTTTCTACTTTCTGCAACATCTTGTATAAACTGGTCATATATTTTAAAAGTTTGCTTTTTAAAAAGCTCTTCTTCTTCTTGTGTTAATGGCCTATCAGAGCTGCCCACATCTTTATATTTCCCTTGTTTTATTGTAGTAAATTTAATGCCAAGCTTTTTGTATAATTCTTCAAGATTTGGCACCTGCAGTATTACACCAATACTGCCAACTGAAGAAGTTCTGTTTGCTACAATTTTATCTGCAGCACAAGATATATAATATGCACCAGAAGCACAAATATCTCCAACTGAAACCACAACAGGTTTTTTTACCTTTTTTAACTCCTCAAATATTTCTTGTGATGCTGCAGCACTGCCTCCGCCACTGTTTACTCTAATTAAAATTGCTTTTACATTTGAATTTTTCTCAGCTTGCGTTAACTGCTCTATCATATATTCAGGAGTAATAACTGGAGTATTAAGCAAACTCGAGCTCTGGGTTCCAGAAATAACCCCTTCCATCCTAATTAAATATATAGAATCTGTTTGTGAAGAAAAGGCTGAGGTTGTTTTAAAAGAACTGCCAAACCCCCCACTAAATAATCCTCCTAAATAGCCTAAAAAAAAGCAGCCGCCGCTAAAAATAAACAAAACAAAAAGACCTAAAAAAATAAAGCCTACTATCCTGCCAGTACTGGTTTTCTTTTTTTGTTCTTCCATAATAATATTTCACCTATATATTTTTTATCATGCTCCCTATTTATTGTTTATTATGTTAAATATATTATCAATTATGTTTTAAAGCTATATAAAGCTATAAATTATATAAAAGTTTAAAGTTTGGCTAAACAAAATATCTTAATTTTTATGAAAATGTTGTAATTTTTATAAAAAATTCTTACTAAAATTCTAATAAAAACAAATCCATCAGTTTATATCCCTGATTAATAAAAATGCCACTTTTTTTAGCAGTAATTTCATCATATGTAACATATGTTCTATCTATATTGTCTTTAATATCTTTATCGCATTTACTATATTTACTATCTTCATTATCTTTGATACCTTTATTATTTTCGATATCTTTGTCCATATTATAATCGTTTATATTAAAATTATTGTTTAAAGATTCTTTAAATTCTAAAAATTTCTTTATTCGTTTTTTAAAATTACTACTATCTTTATCATAAATTAAAAACGGAACAGGTTCAGAAGTATGAGTCTTTAATGATATAGGAGTTGGGTGATCCGGCAGTACCATTATTCTGTAATTAAACCCAAATAAATCAAGATCTGCCTTTAGCTTACCTATAATTTTTTCATCAATTAATTCAATTGCTTTAATTTTGCAATTAATATTTCCTTGGTGACTGCATTCATCTGGAGCTTCAATATGAATATAGACAAAATCTTTTCCACTTTTTAACTGATTTATTGCAGCAGCAGCTTTCCCTTCAAAATTAGTATTAATATTGCCGGTTGCACCTGTAACATTAACAGCTTCCAGTCCAGCACAAATTCCAATTCCTTTTATTAAATCAACTGCTGAAATTACTGCACCTTTCTTTTTATATTTCTTATAAAAACTGTCTATTTTAGGTTTTTTTGCTTTAGCCCAAATCCATATAGCATTTGCGGGATTCTTTGCTTTCTTTTTTCTTTCTAAATTTATTGGATGGTTTTTTAAAAGTTCTGAAGCCTTTTTCATAAGATTAGTCAAAATATGTATTTCAGATATTTTTTTTAGTTCTGAAATAAAAATCTTATCAGACCTTAGATCGTTAATCTCTGGATTAAAATATTCATCCTCAATAAATTCCGTTGCAGCGTTTTTTACATTTTTAGCGCTTAAATTATTTAATTTTAATTTTAAATTTAATTTTAATTTAGAAAAATCAGTATCTGCAATTTTAGGCAGATAATTTTTTATTATTTTCCCCGAAATGTCATGAGGAGGAGTTAATATGATATCCTTAGTATCATCAGAAATTCCGAAATAACTAACATTGCTGACTTTTAAATTACTAATTAGTTCATTTATTACATTATCAAAATCAATATCAATATTTTTAGAAGTTACATTTTCTTTATAAATTCTTTCTATTATTTTTTTTTCTAAAAAATTATTTAAAAAAACATTATTTATGCTTTTATTATTAACATTATTAACAATAATATTATTAATATTTTTAATGTTAACATTTTTAAAAACAATTACATGTCTATAACTAACACCAGCATAAAAATTTAAGAATTCATTATTTAAATTTTTAGAAAGATAATCAATTAATATTTTTGCTTCTTCAGTTGAAATCTCGCCAGCAGAATAGTCAATTAATCGCCTATCTTCAAAATTTTCTTCTTTTGATAAAGTAACTAAATTGCACCTATAAGTTATATCCTCATCTTCTAAATTAACACCAATGCTTACTGCCTCTAAAGAAGACCTCCCAGTAGAATATTTTAAAGGATCATAGCCTAAAATAGACAAATTTGCAGTATCACTGCCGGGAGACATTCCGTCTGGTATTGTTTTTACAAGCCCTAAAAATCCATGACTTGCTAAAAAATCCATATTTGGTTTACATGCTGCCTTTAATGGAGTGACATTTCCAATTTTTTCAATTGGGTAATCTGAAGCACCATCAATTAATACTACAATAAATTTTTTTTGAGAACCTGATAAATTATCCATATTTTTTATAAGCTCTTAATATTTCTTATAAATTCTTATAAATTTTAATAATTCTTAATAACTTTATCTATTTTTATAATTTACATAAAGCTAAGCAGTTTGAAATGATTTTAAAATTATAAATAAAAAGCTAATCTTAATTATTCAATATTTAAAACCTTTTTTACAAAATTTTTCATTTCAGATACTTCACAAAAACTGCTATGCAAAACTTTTCTTTCAGCCAAATTTTTTAATGGGTATGGTATTTCAATACCTGTAAAACTTGATAATCTTTTAAGAAGCTCAAATTCATTTAATTTTTGCAAATGCTTATTATTTTTAAATTCTTCATCTATTGCCATTAAAACACTCGCTGGAAATTTAAAAGGGCTTGCAGTAGAAGCAATTATAGTCTTTATTTTATCATTAGTAATTTCTTTATAGTCATTATAAACACTATAGCCAACTCCAGTATGTGTATCAATAAGATAATTGTATTCATAATAAGCTTTATTTATTGCACTAAGTGTTTGCTCTTCAGTTGCAAAACCAGCCCAGAAATCAGCTAAATTCTCTCTGCATTCATCACTTATACTAAAAACACCTTTATTATTTAAATCCTCATACATTTGTTTTAAATGAACAAAATCTTGACCGCATATATCAAAAATTAATCTTTCAAGATTGCTTGAAATTAAAATGTCCATTGAAGGCGACATTGTAAGTTTTAACTGTCTTCTTTTATCGTATACTCCAGTATTTATAAAGTCATACAAAACATTATTTTCATTTGAAGCACAAATAAGCCTTGAGAGGGGAAGACCCATTTTTTTTGCATAATAAGCTGCTAAAATATTTCCAAAATTACCAGTTGGAACTAAAATATTTACCTGTTCCCCTATTTCAATTTCACCTTTTTTAGCAAGCTGAACATATCCATATATATAATATACTATTTGCGGAAGCAGCCTTCCAATATTTATTGAATTTGCCGAGGAAAAAATATAATTTTTTTTATCAAGTAAATTTATAAATTCTTTATTATTAAAGATATTCTTCACCCCAGTTTGAGCATCGTCAAAATTACCATTAACAGCACACACAAAAGTATTTTCACCTTCCTGAGTTACCATTTGTCTTTCCTGAATTAAACTTACTCCTTTCTTTGGATAAAATACTATTATTTTTATTCCTTTAACATTAGCAAAGCTTTCAAGAGCAGCCTTTCCAGTATCACCACTTGTAGCAGTTAGTATTACAATTTCTTTGTCCAAACCGACTTTAGATGAAGATTTTATTAAAAGATAAGGCAGAATTGATAAAGCCATATCTTTAAACGCAGAGGTGGCTCCATGATAAAGTTCAATAAAAAATACATCTCCGCATTTAACAATTGGGACAATTTCAGGAGTATCAAATTTTTCATCATAAGCATGCGTAACACAATATTTTATTTCCTCTTCTGAAAAATCTGTTAAGTATTTAGATAACAACCATTGTGCTAGACTCTTATAGTCAAAGCCCAAAAAGCTGGATAAGTCAGACAAACTAATTTGCGGATAAAAAGAAGGTACAAACAATCCCCCGTCATCTGCAATGCCTCTAATTATTGCCTCAGCGGAAGAGATTATTTTTGTAGAGCCCCTTGTGCTTTTATAAAACATCTCATTTGTATTTGTAATAGTCAAACTCAAAAAATTCATTATTTATAATTATTTAACAAAGCTCTTCAACTCTTATAATATTTAAAATCTTTTTTACAACATCAAGCTTTTTAATTTCTTCTATGGAATCATATAAATTTTTATTTATTGTGTCATGAGTAATAAAAATAAGCCTTGCAGTCTCAGCAATATCAGTTTGTTTTTGAATCATTGATTGGATAGATACTGAAAATTTTCCAAAAATTGAAGCAATCCTTGCAAGAACTCCTGCTTTATCTACGACATCCATTAAAATATAAAATTTGTTTAAAGAATCTAAAAAAGACATTATATTTTTTTTCTCAAAACAAGTACACCCAAAAATTACTTTTTTATTTTGTCTATTATAATTTCTTGCAATACTGATAATATCTCCTACAACTGAGCTAGCAGTTGGCTTATCCCCAGCTCCTCTTCCAAAACTCATTATCTCACCCACATAATTTCCATAAAAATAAACTGCATTAAACGTGTCTTTAATAGATGCTAAAATATGAGATTTTGGAATTAGTGCTGGATGAACTCTAACATTAATATTACCATCGTGCTCACTGCCAATTGCTAAAAGCTTAATATTATAACCAAGCTCATCAGCATAGCAAATATCAGAAATTGTAATATTTTGTATTCCTTCCCTATAAACATCATCATAGCTTAC
>JACVJA010000012.1 GCA_015661035.1 Candidatus Calidifonticultor daggyaiensis
ATATTACCAATAGTAATATTAATATTAATAATATTATTATTAATAGTATTAATAGTGGTAATAACAATAATAAACACCATCATTGCAATAAAAATGAGGACCAACATCATAATCATGACCATCAAGATATCAACTACTTAAATAAGATCCCAAATATTCTAAGAGTAATTTTAGGTAATGCTAGTGTTTCAAATATTAACAAAAGCACAAAAAAAGAGCAAAATGTAAGAAATCTTAAAAGTGTTTTAAGTAATTTGAAACCATTAAATTTTAATATTAATGAAGTTGTTATACTATCCACAAATATAGATGATACTTCGCCAGAAATATTAGGGTTTTTGTTTGATGAGCTTCTTGCTAATGGTGCTTTGGATATCTGGGTTGAGCCAATTTTAATGAAAAAAAATAGGCAAGCCCAAAAGATTTGCGTAATTTGTAATGAAAATAATATAGAAAAATTTTTAAAAATTATTTTTACTCAGACAAATACCTTAGGCATAAGAATATATTCAACGCTAAGGGCAGAGCTTAATAGAAAAATTATTCAAATAAATCTTCCATATGGAACTGCAAAAATAAAATTAGGTTATTTAGGTAATGAAGTTATCACAATCTCACCAGAATTTGAATCTTGTAAAAAATTATCTAACAATACCGGCATTCCCTTAAAGCAAATCTATAAAGACTTAATGTTTTTTTTCTCAAACAAATAGTATTTTAAAACAGACTGAATAACTGCAGTAGTTGGAACTGCAATAAAAAGGCCTAAAGGTCCTAATAGTGCGCCACCAGCTATTAACACAAATATTACTATAGCAGGATGAATTCCAACTTGATATTTCATAACATTTGGACTTATTACATAGTTATCAAGCTGCTGAACAGCTATAAATAAAAGGACAACCAATAATGCTTTAAGTGGTGAAATAAATAGCGCCACAAGCGCTGCAGGGATAGCACCTATTATTGGTCCAAGAAAAGGGATTAAGTTAAAAGCCCCAGCAATGAAACCAAGCAATACAGCAAAGTCAACTTTTAATAAAAATAAAATTATAGTACACAATATGCCAACAATTATTGAAATTAAAATTTGGCCTCTTATATATCTTCCGCCAACATTATTTATTTTATCTATGACATTAGAAATATCTGTTTTATATCTAGTTGGGATAGTTTTTAAAAAAATGTTTCTTAATTTTGATGCATCTTTTAATAAATAAATTCCTATAATTGGGCCGATTATTAAATTAATAACAATATTTAATGCTGATCTTGTAAAAATAGTTGCATTTTGCAGAAAGTTTGCGCTTGTAATACCAAAATTGTTTATAATATAGTTAGTAATTGCATTAGTATCTAAAGGCAGTACTTTTTGGCCAGTTAAATTTTCAATATTGCTAATTAGTGGACCCTGCAAAATATATTGGTTAATAAATTCAGTCAAACTTTTTATATAAATTGGAACTTTTGTAATAAAAAGTTTAAATTGATCAATAATCATTGGTATAGTAAAAAAGAGAATTGTTGCAAAAAAACCAGAAAGTATTAAATAAGCAATAAAAATTGCAAGACCCTTTTTTAATTTTTTCTCAAGTAAAGCAACTAGTGGGCTTAGAAGATATGCAATGCCCATTGCTATTATTAGTGGAATTATTGCAATCCTAATTTTATAAAGAAGATAAAAAAACAAGGCTAATAAGATTAATAATCCTATAATAGACCAACTGTATATACCTAATTTTTTAATAGGTTCTAAAGATTTTAAAAAATTTTGTTTTCTCATAAGAATTTAATTTTTTTTATTATATAAATTTTTACAACTTATCTCAAATTATCTCAATAAAATAAAAAAATAAAAATTAATTTTTTAAAATTAGGTGTCCTGAATAAAATAAAATATAAAATAACTTTCATATTTTATTTTATATTCTAATGAGATTTTATTCTTGAATTATATGATAAATTTATTTTACAATTGAATCAGTAAATTAATTATGATAAAGTTTTCTTATGCCTGAAGAATCTATTAATATATTTGTTACCAATATTTATACTGTAGTTTTTTTTACTGCAGTATTTTTAATTATCTTTTTAACATTATTTTTTATATCAAGACATTTAAGTTTAAAGTATAATTCTACAAAAAATGATAATGAATTAGCTACCAAAGATATAGCACCAAAAATTTTAAAAATCCCAAAAAGTTTTTTATATATACAAAGAAAGGATTTTAATGTTTTAAAAACAATTTTTACAATTGGTATATTATTTATATCTATAGTATTATTACTATTTTTAGTTTTGTTATCATTTTATTTTTCTTTAAATTTTAAAATAGATGTAAACTTATACCTAATTTTTGTAATTTTATTTTTAATTATTGTTATTTGTATATATGCTATAAAATCAAAAATATTAGGATAATAAAAATTTTTTTAAAGCATTTTCTTTATGGAGTATTTTTTTACAAAGAAAAAATTAAATATATTTGTAACAGGTATTGGTTGTTGTAAACAGGAAATAATAGCAACAGTGGGTCCAATTTATGATATATCTAGGTTTGGAGTCAATTTTGTCAGTTTGCCAGAGGATGCAGATATTTTAGTAATTCAAGGATTTATAAGCAGTTTAGGTGAAAAAAGGCTAATTACGATATTTAACTCATTAAAAACTCCAAAATGGATTATTGCTGTTGGAAAATGTGTAGTTGATAGCAGTTTATTAAATAAGAATTATAAATTTACAGATAAATTTAAAAATATATTAAAAATTGATTATTATTTGCCTGGTTGTCCGCCCAGGCCGGAAGCATTTATTTTTTGTTTATTAAAATTGCAAGAATTAATCTAATTATGGCAAAGGAACTTTTTCAAGGAATATATTCGTCACATAAAATTGTTTTTATTGAGCGAATAGAAAAAAATTTGCAGTTTTACTTGAAAGATAAAATTGCAAATATTAAAAAGTCAGGTCAAGAAATTATCTTAGATATTGATATTAAAAATATTGATTTTGTTTTATCAGAGCTGAAAAATAATCCTGAGTTTAGTGTTGAAATATTAAATTCAATAGTTTTTTACCCGTCTAAAAATGCTAATTTTTTACTTTTAAGTTTAGCTTCAATGTCTAATAATTTTTCCTTGATTCTAAAAATAAATCTAGGGGTTATAGAAAAAAATGAAGATAGTGAGCTGTTAGAAAATAATAAGCTTTTTAGTGATAGCTTAAGCAGCTTATCCTTAAAAAATAAAAAATATATAAATTTATTAAATTACACAAAAACAGAAAATTTTTTAATTAAATATAATGAAATCATTGAGGAAATTTCTAAGTATTATAAAAATGCTAATAATTTTAAGAACAATAAGATATTACGTCAAAGTGTAAATGATTTAATTATAAAGTCTGGGGTTTTGGATGGCTTAGATTTTTTTGATCTATATGTTCAAGCTGAATTTGACTTAATAGTTAAGGCATATATGGATTTAACTATTGCAGAAATAAATTCCAATGATATTTTTTCTGCTATTAAGTTTACTGATTTATTAACAATTATTAGCAGACTTGATTATAGCGCAGGAATATTTCCTGAAATTTGCTTTTGTATAGGAGTTGAAGATGTCCTGCAAATAAAAGTTTCAAGAAAAGTAAGTTTGATTAGAATGCTTATTTCTGAATTATTTAGAATTTCAAATCATATTTTTTATATTGCAAAAATTTCAAAAGTTTTAGGAGCTGATTTATGTTTTAATAAAGCATTAATTGAAAGGGAAAAGGTTTTAAGGATAATAGAGTTATATACCGGTAGCAGAATAAACCCTAATTTTATTAGAATTGGCGGCTTAAAAGAAGATTTAAGTGATGCAAAATTGTTAACTCTTAAAAAAGCTTTAAAAGAAATAATGATAAATATTGATAGTTTGGAAACATTATTATTAGACAATTCTATAATTACAGCTAAACTTAAAAATATTGGAATTATCAATAAAGATGTTGCAGTAAAATACGGCTTGTCTGGTCCAAATTTAAGATCTTGCGGCATAAGATATGATGTCAGAAAAAATAGGAATCTTTTATTATATAAAGACATATCATTTTTAATACCAGTAGGTAAATATGGAGACTGTTTAGACCGGGTACAGATACGTTTTAATGAAATATATCAATCTATTAAGATAATTGAGCAGATTTTAAATCAAATTACTGATGAACCGGTTAAAAAATATCTAAGATTTGATGGAGTAAATATTCCAAGAATAGAGACAGTGGCAAGCGTTGAGTGTCCCCATGGTGCTTATAAGATTTTTTTAGAATTAGAGGATGAATATATTTTAAATTTGGTCCCTATAACTCCTTCTATAAATAGTTTATTTTGCGCACAAGAGATTTTGCAAGGTAGTAAAGTTGAAGATATTATTTTAATAATTGCAAGCCTTGATTTAAGTTCTAGTGAATTTTTTCAAAGGTTTTATTTATGGTAAGTATTTTCTTAAAAGTAATTTATGTTTTTTTAATTGTTGGTATAAATTTATATGTAGGTTCGTATTTTGTTAATAAAATAGCTGGTAGAACTGTTTATAAAAGGGGTTATACTGCTATAAAAGACGGTGGAGTAAGCTACCCTGCGTTTAAAATTTTTAAGTACTTGGAAAAAGATTCGAAAGTTGGATTATGGGACTTTTTATTGTTGTTATTTTCATTTTTTATTTGGGTTTTTATACCATTTTCCAATGTATTAATTTTAATAAGGTTTGATAACGATTTAATTATATCACTACTATTTTTAATGATATTATTTTTTTTGTTTGTAATTAATAATTCAAAAAGCAAATATAGTTTAATTTTTAACAATATATCAAGAAATGTAGTTATGATGTTTTCATTTTTAATACCTTTGTTTTTAAATATTGCTAGCTTAGTACTAATAAACAGAACTTTAGCATTAAAGGAAATTATTGGATTGCAGTATCGAAATTGGAACATAATTTATCAGCCTTTAGGTTTTTTAATATTTTTATGTATAATATTTCTTCAGGTAAAGATTTTTGGTCTTACAAAAACAGATAAATTATTTTACGGTGACAACTGGGGAATTGAAGGCAATGGTTTTGCCAAATTAGCTTTAAGAATAGCAAATTATAATATTGTATTCTTCTTAATTGTTTTGACAGTTATTCTGTACCTTGCTGGTTGGCAAAATTTTTATTTTATTAATGGCAATATAATGTTTTTATTAAAGTTTTACATTATTTTTTTTATTATTTTGTTAATTGATAAAGCCACACCAGCAATCAATTATTATAAATATTTAACTGCAATAAATTTAAAATTTTTAACTCCAATTTCTGTAGTAAATTTTATAATTACTATTGTTTTTTTTATGTTAAGAAATGTTTATAGTTTAATTTAAACAATTTAAAAGCAAGAGATTATGAAACCTTTAGTTAGAGATTTTTTTATATGTTTTGGTAATATTTTTAGAAAACCTAAAGCTGCTGTTTACCCAAAAGAAAAAATTATAATCCCTGATAACAGCAGGGGTATACCAAGATTGAAATTAGACCTTGATACACTGGAAGTTATTTGTAATGGTTGTGGTGAATGTGAAAAAAATTGTCCTCAGCAATGCATAAGTATTAAGACCATTATTGAAAATAAAAAGGAATTTTTAGATGAGTTTTACATTGATTTAAGTAAATGTATATTTTGTGGAAATTGTGTAGAGCATTGCCCAATTAATGCAATAGAGATGACTTATAGATATCAACTTGCAGATTCAAACAAACAGGCTTTTAAATTTGAAAAGCTGGATTTAATTAAACAAGCAGATTATTCAATTAGAGATTTTTGGTCAAGATAAGTTAAATTAAAAATAATTAATTATGGATTGAAGACTTATGGATGGAAAACAAATATTAGGTTTTGTTAATTATTTAATGTTGGCTTTAGTTTTTTTGTTTTCATTATTTTCATTAATATTTAAAAACCAAAGGAGGAAAATAACATTTTTATTCTTGGTTTTTATATGCCTATTGCTAATAAGTTTTTTATTTTTTAGTGGAAATGTTTTTATCTTAAGTGCAATTATAATTATTATATTTTCAGTCTTGATAGTTTTAATTGTAAATAACCAAGAATATTTTGCTATAAAGACAATTTCCAACGTAGAAGGCAAAGATAAGGTAAATAATAAAGACAAAGTTAAAGATAAATTAGAAACATCAATCATTTTAAGTTTAGTTTTTTCAATAATTGCAGCGCTCTTTTTTAGTTTTTTATTTATAAATTTAACAAGGAACTTTTATAAAGAATTGAAGTTTGTTGAAACTTTTAATACAGTAAATATTGAGTCTATTATTAACGATATTAGTACAGGATTTAGCGGGCTGATATTTTTAATAATAATAACTCTAATAGGATGTTTTTTCTGGTTTATATATATGATTGAAAATCGAAAGGAAAACCAGTGAAATTACAATATTTAAATTATATAATCTTTTTGATATTCCTTTTAGGTTTATGTTCAGTTGCTTGTGTTAAAAAATTTCTTTCAATATTAATATCTATTCAGATAATTTTAGTTTCTGCGACTTTAAACTTTTATTCTTTTTCCTTATTTTTATATAGTTTAACTAGTTGGGATAAAATTTTTGTTTTTTTTGGCTTATTGACGATATATATTTTTCTAATACTAATAGTATTTTATAATTATTTTAAGCAAACTGGTCTTTACCAAATTGATGTCTTAAAAGATTTGAATCTTTTTAAACTTAGTAAATCTGACTGGTGGGGAGAAGATAATAATTGACTTATTTAGATGGATTTTTTAATTATATAAAATCTTTAGTGGGTAAAATTTATCCGTTTTACGGTATTGCTATATTTTTAATAGCAATTTTTTTATTATTATTTTACTTATTATCTACAAAAAAGGCTCTAAAAATATTTTCAATTATAATTTCATTTACAGCAATTATTGCTGCAATTTCTGTAAGTATTATTTCTTTTTTTAAAAACGGTCCTTTTTCAAGTTATTTATTCAATTTCGATATCTTTGAGCTTGTAATTACTTGCTTTATTTTATTTCTTGCGCTAAATATTTTAATTTTTATTAGTTTTAAAAATTTTTATAGGAAAAATTTTAATAAAATTGTTTTGTTTTTTTTAACAACTGTTATTTCTTTTATTTTTTTCATTGCATCTGCTAACCTTGCAATGATTTTTTCCAGCTTGGTATTAGTTATTATTAATATTTTTATTCTTATTACATCATTAAATGATAGGTTTAGTTTAGGCAGTTTTGTAAAAACATATGATGAGCATATTGTAAAAAATTATATCTTAAGATTCTTTTTGGTTTCGCTTGTTTCTATGGCATTAATTTTTGTAGGCTTTTCTTATATTTTTGGCGCCACTGATTTAAAAAGTTTTGTGCAAATACTAGAAACTGAAAAAATTTTAAATCCCATAGTTAAAGTAGGGCTTGTTATAATTTTTAGTGCTATTTACTTATTTTTATTTATTTTTCCTTTTCAAAGTGCATATATAAGGTTAATAAAGCGTTGTGACAGCACATCTTTAACAATAATTTGGTTTTTTTATCTTACTTGTGGGCTATTTTTACTTTTAAAGCTTCGTTTCGTGTTTTTTTATTTTGCAAAAGGAAACCTTTATATCTCAACTGCACTTCTTTTAATTGGGGTAATTTGTATTTTAGGAGGTAATATTGGTTCAATTAAAACATTTAGTGTTAGAAGAACTTTATCTTTTATATATTTTACAGTATTAGGTCTTTTAATATTGGCAATGTTTTACTTTAGCAGTGGTATTTTAAATGAAAAAAGCTTATTAAAAATTTTTATATCTAATTTAGTTTTTGTAGCAATGCTTTACTTTCCGTTTTTTTTAATTGCTGCTAAGTTAGAAGAGCATTTTCAAGATAAAATTTTTGATAATTTAGCTAGTTTAAAATATTTAAAGAATAACAAAAATCTAAAATATTTTTCCATAACTTTGATTATTTTAATTATTTTGTTTCCTTTTCTGGTTTTCGCAAATGGCTATTTAACAGAAAAAGGACAATTTTTTATTCTAGCAAATTTGGTTAATTCTAAATCTTTAAGTCAAAGAATTAGCAACCTTTTTGATATTATTAAAGATTTAAATAAAAACAATTTAAATATAAGCTTTGAATTGTTTAAGCAATATTATTTAATTTTAATTTATGTTGCAACTTTATTTTTTATTATTGGTATACTTTTTTTATTTATAAATATTATTAGAGTAGTAATTATAGTGATAAAAAGAGATAATAGTTTTATTGATGATAAGATTATTTCTGTAAAAAATATAAACATAAATTTAAATCAAAATTTAGATTCAAAAATAGAAAACAATAAATTATCTAACAAATTTGAAAATAATAAAAAAAATTATAATTTTAGCAATTTAGAATTAAGGCTACCAAAGTTTTATTATATATATATCACTGTTAGTGTTATTTTTTTTGTATTATTATTAATAAATATTATATTAGGTTTTTTTAATTTAAGTTTGCTGCCATCAAATCTTCAACTTTTATTAAGATAGGTGATATATTGTTAAATATTAATATTATTAAACTTGCTAACCAATGTTATTTAGATAGATTTAACAAATAGGTACGTTTATAAGATAAGCCTTAATTTTTTAAATATATCCTATTTACATTTTATTAACAAATGGATGAAAGACCTCAAAGATCTTTATTAAGAAATTTAATTATTATAATTTTTATACTTGTAATAATTCTTGGTGTAATTGTAAGTATCTACCAGTTTACATTTAAAACTGAATATTTGCCACCTACTGCATTGGCTGATTTACTTCCTAGATTTAGAATAATAGATATGGATAATTGCGGTATTTATACTGATGCAGATAATGATGGTATAAATGATCAAAAAGATATTTTAATGGGTGCAAAAAAACAATTAGAAAATCCTGCAAAAAATATTTTTAGCCCTGGTGTTGATCAGCCAAATTATTATAGCGGGGGAGACCCGCCTCCTGAATTTGCTTTATGCACTGATATTATTGCAAGATCCTTCAAAAACGCTGGGTTTAATTTAAGCGAGCTTGTAAATCAAGATATTCAAAATAACTTTGACCTTTATCCATTAAAAAAACTTTGGAATCAAAAAACATCTGATCCAAATATAGATTATAGAAGAATACAAAATTTGGAAATTTTTTTTAAAAGGAATGCAAAGGAACTTATTTTAACTTTTGATAGTGCTGATATAAAAAACCTTGAGCAGTGGCTGCCTGGTGATGTTGTATTTTTTGATATGAATAAGGATGGTTTTACTGACAATGTGGGAATTATATCTGATGCTACTACAAGGAAAGGGGTGCCTAAAGTTATATACAATTATATTGAACCAGGTTTTACTATAGAAGAAGATATTTTAGGCAAAACTGTCATTAAAGGGCATTATAGGTTTCCAAAATAGATAAAATAAAAATGTACTAACTCTCTTAACAAATAATTACCACTTTTTGTAAATTTATTTACTATGTAGATTTTATATTGTATACTAATTAAAATGCCAATAAGTGCTAAAAAAAGTTTAAGTAATTTAGCAGATGAAATAAAAGTCTGCAAAAAATGCTTAGATTTAGTGAAAACCAGAAAACAGCCTGTTGCTGGTTTTGGTGCAAGTCAAGCAAAACTTATAATTGTTGGATATTATCCCACTCCTGATGGGGCAGAAAAAAAAGGTATACCTTTTACTGATGATGAAGAAGGTAAAATTATTCGTAATGCAATAAATCAATCCGGGTTGAGCTTAGAGGATGATGTATTTTTAACTTATTTAGTAAAATGCACCCCAAGAAAGGGCACAGAATTATCAAACCTTATTAAGCCTTTAGAAAAACATATTAGTAATTGTATAAATTATTTAATAGAAGAAATATCAATTATTACACCACATTTAATTGTAACCCTTGGAATTGGTACTACTAAAATTATATTAAATCAATTTTTTTCAATAGATAAAAAAATTGATAATATGGCTTTATTACATATGAGGATTTTTGAAAATCCTTCTTTTAAACTAATTCCTTTTTTTAGCCCGAAAGCTGTAATTGCAGAAAATATTACAGAAGAAAAATATATTGAGGATTTTAAAAAAATATCAAAGCTAACTACCATAGTTTAATTTAAAATTCTCTAAAATAATTTAGTCTTATAATAATCTAATTTAATGTAAAACTGTCAAAAACACTTTAGTCTTCAACCAAGTAGACATAAATTTTTCTTCTTCCATATCTTAAACATTCTTCTAAGGTATCAAAGCATAAATCAATCCTATTACCTTTTATCCATCCACCGGTATCTCCAGCTATTGCAATTCCGTAACCGTCTATATACAGTTTTGTACCAAGACGTATAACTTTTGGGTCTACTGCAACTATACCTTTTCGTGCTCTTAGTCCTGTTGCGGTGGTTCCATCACCATTAAGGCCTCCTCCGCCAGCAAAATAAGCAGTTGCAACCATCTGCCATTCACCTGTTAATGTAACTCCTTGCGGCTGTATCTTTGCAATTCTTTGCTTTATAGCTTCCAAAACCTGCTGAATATTTGATTTTTCTTGTTTTACTTTATTAAGCAGAAGTTTTGCTTTTTCTAATGAAGCTTCTAGCTTTTTTTGTTCATTAGCCTTTTTTGCTTTTACATCTTCATATTCCTTTTTTTTCTCTTCTGATTTTCGCATTGTTCTATCAAAACTTTCTTTATCATTGCGAATAGATTCAATTAATTCGGCTTCTTGCCTCATAATATTTCTTAACAAATAAAGAACTGTAAAAAATTCATTTATATCTCTTACAGTTAATACCATTTTTATAACATTATTTTGGCTATACTTATATGAATAAATTGCTCTTTCTTTTAAAAGCTCTCTTTTTTCTTGTAAATTTTTAATTAGAATATTTCTTTGTTTTTCAAGTTCCTCTAATTCTTTTTCTATACTACTTATTTGTTCAGATAATTTTTTGATTTCATTTCTTTTAGTATCAATATTTGCTTCAACAGCTATGACTTCTTCAACTAATGCTTCTTCTTCATCAGAAAGAGATGCAATCTGGTCACTAAGTTCTTTTAATGTCAAACTGTATATTTTTTTTGGTAAAATAAATAAGGTACTTAAAGATAAAATTAAAATTAAAATAAAAGATGTAAAAACTTTTAATAAATTCTTAAAGTATAAATTATTTTTAGTTTTTTTTAAATTTAACATATAAAACAAAGAAAATACTATAATATAGAATAAGATATATTAGATAAAAAATTTAAATTTATATAATTTTACTATAATAAAAATAAAAAAATCCAGAAAAGCAATTCCAGGTAGGTAATTTTTAGATTATTAAATTGAAGTTTTTTAGCAAAAAAATTAAATAAAATAAATTTTTTATATAATTTTATTTTCAACTAATTAATTATTATTGTATAATTACTTACTGCATTATAAGG
>JACVJA010000013.1 GCA_015661035.1 Candidatus Calidifonticultor daggyaiensis
TCTTTATTTCTCATCTTTAGCTTCAAATTCAGCATCAATTACTTCATCACTAGCAGTTCCATTGCCAGAGCTATAACCAGTAGAACCTGTTGAAGATCCAGAGCTAGCTTGACCACCAAATCCTGGACCTTGACCTGTATAACTGCCAGCCCCCGGACCTTGTCCTCCAGCACCAGCACCGGCACCAGCTCCAGCTTGAGCATACATTCTTTTAGAAAGCTCCTCCTGAAGCTTTTGAAGCTTTTCTACTTCACTGTTTATAAGTGAAGTATTATCAGATTCAGCTGCTTTTCTTACAGCTTTAATTTGTTCTTCAATTTGAGTTTTTAAATCAGTCGGAGCTTTATCCCCAATATCTTTTAAAAACTTTTCTGCAGAATATGCAATACTATCTGCTTTATTTCTTGCATCTACAAGCTCTCTTTTCCTTTTATCTTCTTCAGCATGAGCTTTTGCTTCATTTACCATTCTTTGAATCTCATCCTCAGACAAATGAGAAGTTGCCGTTATTGTAATCTTTTGCTCCTTACCAGTTGCCATATCTTTTGCACTAACATTTACAATACCATTAGCATCAATATCAAAAGTAACCTCAATCTGAGGAATACCTCTTGGTGCTGGTGGTATACCATCAAGCCTGAATCTTCCAATCGTTTTATTATCTGCAGCCATTTCTCTTTCACCTTGTAGTACGTGTATATCAACACTTGTTTGATTATCAGCTGCAGTTGTAAATATTTCACTTCTTTTTGTTGGTATTGTTGTATTTCTTTCTATTAGCTTTGTCATTACACCACCTAAAGTTTCAATACCAAGTGAGAGTGGTGTAACATCAAGCAATACAATATCCTTTACATCGCCCATTAAAACACCAGCTTGAATAGCAGCCCCTACTGCAACAACCTCGTCAGGGTTTACCGATTTATTTGGCTCTTTCCCTGTAAATTCCTTTACAAGCTGCTGGATTACCGGCATTCTAGTTGCTCCACCAACTAAAATTACTTCATCAATTTCTTCAATTCTATATCCTGAATCCTTTAGAGCTTTTTCCATTGGCCCTTTACATCTTTCAGTTAAATCTGCAGTCAGCTGCTCAAATTTTGCACGAGTTAATTTTGTTTCAAGATGTTTTGGACCATTAGCGTCTGCTGTAATAAACGGCAGACTTATAGTGGTTTCTGTAACTGTAGAAAGCTCAATTTTTGCTTTCTCAGAAGCCTCAATCAATCTTTGAAGTGCCTGCCTGTCTTTTCGCAAGTCTATTCCTTGATCTCTTTTAAACTCGTCAGCAATATAATTCATTATCCTATTATCGTAATCATCTCCTCCAAGGTGCATATCTCCATGACTTGCTTTTACCTCAAAAACACCCTCACCTACTTCAAGTATAGAAACATCAAAAGTACCTCCACCCAGATCAAAAACTAAAATTTTTTCTTCTTTTTTCTTGTCAAGTCCATAAGCTAGTGATGCCGCAGTTGGCTCATTAATTATGCGCAATACATTTAATCCAGCAATTTTTCCTGCATTTTTTGTTGCCTGTCTTTGAGCATCATTAAAATATGCAGGCACTGTAATTACAGCATCTGTTACTTCAGTTCCTAAATAAGATTCAGCATCAGCTTTTAATTTCTGAAGTATCATTGCAGAAATTTCTTCTGGTGTATAATTTCTATCAGCAAGCTTTACTTCAGCTAAACCATTTTTACCTTCTAGAACTTGATATGAAACTATTTTTCTTTCGCTTTCAACTTCACTATATTTTCTTCCAATAAATCTTTTTATGGAATATATAGTGTTTTCAGGGTTTAAGGCAGCTTGTCTTTT
The DNA here is from genome assembly GCA_015661035.1 of Candidatus Calidifonticultor daggyaiensis. Lineage (GTDB taxonomy): Bacteria > Actinomycetota > Humimicrobiia > Humimicrobiales > Humimicrobiaceae > Calidifonticultor > Calidifonticultor daggyaiensis. The sequence continues at coordinate 1,828 of JACVJA010000013.1, forward strand.
AGCAAGTTGACCTACAAGCCTTTCGCCTTTTTTTGTTATAGCAACAACAGAAGGAGTGGTTCTTCCACCTTCGCTATTTGTAATAACAACAGGTTTACCTCCCTCCATAACTGCAATACATGAGTTAGTTGTCCCTAAATCAATTCCTACTGCTTTTCCCATTTATAACATCCCTTTCTTTTAAAATTTTTAAATTTATAAATTAATTTTTAAATTAACTTTATTATCAAATGATATATCAAATAACTCATCAGATAATCAATAATTAGATAGCTTAATCTTTATTTTTTAAATCTATTTTTTAAATTTATTAGATAAATTAATCTTCTTTAACTCTCATTAAATAATTCTTAAAGCAATCAGCAACATCCTGTGGGCACTTGGTCATTATCACATTATCCCGCCTCTTAATTAAAATTATTATAGAACGAAGGTTCATACCTTGTTCATACATAAGCTCTCTAATATATTCAAGCCAATTAATGTCTTCCTTTGAATAATACCTTTTTCTTCCGCGCCTTAAAGGGCACACAAGTTTAAACCTTTCATAATAATACAAAGTCCTACTATTAACACCTAAAAAATCTGCTACAAGTTCTATTGGATAACTTTTATCTTTTTCATTAAACAATAAAGCTCACCTTACCTTACCTAGCCTAGCCTAACCTTATATTGGCTTATCTTGTCTTCCTTTTCTTTATCTTGTCTTATATTATCTTACATTAATTTAATTATTTATTGCTTTAAGCTAGCACAACTTATTTTAATTTACTTTATATAGTTATATCTTATTAAATTAAAATACTTTAAATTAATAAGCTATAACCTATTAAAAATAATTCATTTCATTTACTATTTGCTTTAAGAATTTTCAATGCAAATTTTAATTAATAAAAAAAGCTTTGTCAAGTATTTTTTTAAAAAAATTTATATTAATGCGAAAAAATATTTTCACTTAAAGTGAAATAATAATTGTTAAAACTTATTAATTTTTATTTAAAAGGGCTTAAAAACAATTTCGATGAAAGTTTTTAAAAAAATTGAGGAAATTGATAATTAGTTATTAAAACAGTAAAAATATTTATAATTTCATTTGTCAACCCATTCTAATTATATGGTATTACTATATCCATTATAACTATATCAGTATCACTTTGCTAGCTATCCTTACATATAACTTGTTTTATTCTACCATTATCTTATATAAACTATTATATATACTACTATTACCAATATAAAGTATTACCCTATATATTACTGCTGTCTTAATTATACCCCTATCCCAGATAATTTTTTATAATCTTCCTTTAAATCTTTATATAGTGAACTGTAAATCTCATAAATCTTTTTATATTTCTTATTATTTTCTATATTTGGTTGTATCTGTTCTACTTCTCTTATTACTTTATCTGCTGCTTGTACTACTGAATCGAAAATTCCGCAGCCAACCCCAGCAAGAAGAGCGCCGCCATAAGATGGTCCTTCTTCAACATTTAAAGTAGCAATCTTTAGCCCAAAAATATCAGCAATTATTTGTTTCCAAATCCGGCTTGAGGCTCCACCGCCAAACAATATCACCTTATCAGATTTAACACCAATTTCTTGAATTAATTTTAAGCAGTCATACTGACTAAAAGCAACACCTTCAAGTATTGCCCTGACAAAATGGTCTTGATTATGAACATAAGAAAGACCAAAAAATACTCCTCTTGCATAAGGGTCAGCATGGGGCGTTCGCTCCCCTGTCAAATATGGCAAAAAAATCAGCCCATCTGCCCCACAAGATACATTTTCAGCCTGTTTGTCTAACAACTTATATTTCTTCAATTCTGGATATTGGCTCTTTATATTTTGACTTGGACCAAAACAGTCATTATACCATTTTAACGAGCCTGCAGCAGAAAGAGTAACCCCCATTAAAAACCACTTTCCTGGAACTGCATGACAAAATGAATGAAGCCTTCCTTGACTATCATAAACAGGCTCGTCACAATATGAAAATACAACTCCTGAAGTTCCAATATAATCAGAAATTAATCCAGATTTTACAATGCCAGACCCAACAGCACCCCCTGGTTGGTCGCCAGCTCCGCCAACAATTGGTGTGCCTTCAAGTAACCCAGTTAAATTTGCAGCTTCTTTATTTACTCTTGCTGTAACCTGATAGGATTCAAAACAGTCTGGAAGTATTTCTTTTTTTATTTTTAAGCCTGAAATAATTTCATCAGACCAATTTCTTTTTCTTATATCCAACAACCCCGTGCCTGAGGCATCAGAAACTTCAGTAGCATAAACACCAGAAAGTTTAAATCTTATATAATCCTTTGGAAGAACTACTTTATAAATTTTATTATAATTTTCTGGTTCGTTATCTTTGAGCCATAAAATTTTAGGAGCAGTAAAACCTGTTAAAGCTTTATTAAAGGAAAGCTTGATATAACCTTCATAACCAAAAGTTTGATAAATTTTTTCACACTGGTTTTGAGTCCTTTGATCACACCAAAGTATAGCAGGTCTTATAACATCCCCATTACTATCAATAAAAACACTTCCGTGCATTTGACCTGAAGGGCCAATACCAGCAATATCTTTTGGGGATACTTTTGAATCCTGCAAAACTTTACGTAGGACTTTTATAGAAGCTTCCCACCAGTCATTGGGATTTTGCTCTGCCCAGCCGGGTTTTGGTGTTATTAAAGGGTAATCAGCACTTGCAGAAGCAATTAGCTTGCCATCTTCATTAATAATTATAGCACGTGTTGAGCTTGTACCAATATCCATTCCTATTAAATATTTCATTTAAATCTCCCAACTTGACCTATCTTAATTTTTACTATATTCAAAATTTAATAAAAACTAATTTAAACTTTTATAATTATTTTATATTTTAAAATTTTTAAAAATTAAAGTAAAATTGAAAATAATAAGTTTTAATAAAAAATTTAAAATATAAATATGATAAACATAAAAAAAGAAGAAAATACAAAAAAGGAAATAAATAATAATATAAATTCTAGCAAAGATGTTAGCATCCTAAAGCCCAAGCCAATTGCTAGCTGCAACTATTTTGAATTTAATGATTTAAAAAAAGGTGATATAAAAAATTGTCTTTTTATTTTAAGAAACATTGGCGGTCCTTATGAAAAAATTAATATTGATGTCATAAATATTGATGTTATCAACGTAGAATCAAAAGTAAATATTGAATCAAAAGATGTTAATGAAAAAAAACAAGTCAGTTTTTTAAAATTAACAAAACTTGAACCTCTTGAAAAAAACCAAATTGATCGTTTACCCTTAAAAGTATTTTTCCAAGTAAAAGCCCTTGACTGGAGTAAAAAATATGAAGCTAAAATTGTTGCAAGACTTGATGACATACCTGAAGAAGTAGTAGTAAAATTAGATACTCAAACCAAACCAGTAAATGATTTTGCAAAAATTTTCTCTATTAAAGAAATTAAAAAAATTAATCAATTAATTAATAAAATAGAAAAAATTACATCTGCAGAAGTTGCATTAGTCACTTTAGACTCAATTCAAGATATTAAATTTCAAAATGACGATATATCTAAAATAAATATTGATAATATTGCAAACAAGCTTTTTAACGAGTGGGGAATTGGAAAAAAAGATAAAAATAACGGTATTCTTTTTTTAATAGATATTACTAATAAAATTTTTAGGTTTGAGGTTGGTTTAGGTCTTGAAAACATTATTACTTCTGAGTTTATCAGCAATACATCAAATAAATATATAATTCCAAATTTTAAAAATGGAAAATATGCAAAGGGCGCTTATTTAGCGCTAACAGATATTTTTGCGGAAATATTTAGAAGTGGCAAAAATTAATTAGTTTCTTTGCTAAGATGATAAGTTTGTATGCTAAAAATTTGTTAAAAAAATGATTTAGTAGTTGATAAAGCAATATTAAAATACTAAAAGTTTCAAATTTAAATATTTTGCTATAATTATGCTAAATATTAATTAAGCTATAATAATATAATAAACAATTATGATTATTAAAAATTTTTATTTAAACACAGCTTTTTTACTTACCATTTCTTATTTAATCGGCTCAATCCCATCAGCATATATTGCAGGCAAAATTAAAGGAGTTGATATAAGAAAAACTGGTAGTCAAAATGTTGGCGGCATGAATACTTTTAGCAGTGTTGGCAAAATTGCTGGTATTTTAGTAGCATTATTTGATATGGGCAAAGGAGCTTTTTGCGCATGGTTTGCAACTAAATTTTCTAATAACCATTCATTTGTACCTTTGCTTGCTGTTATTGCAGCTATTGTTGGACATAACTGGATGATTTACATAGGTTTTAAAGGCGGTAAAGGTTTATCTACATTAATAGGTGCATTATTTTTTTTATCTCCACTTTCAATTCTATTTTTATATTTATTGTTTATGCCTGCTGCGATAATATTGTTTAAAGATACATATGTATCACAAGGTGTTGCACTTTTTTTCTTTTCATTTTTTATGTGGTATAGAGAGTCAAGTTATTATTGGTGTATCTTTTTAATTCTTGTAACAATTGTGTATAGCTTAAAGTGTATTGGATTATATAAAAGTTATATTACTGAGCAAAGAAGAGACATAAATCCTTTTTTAAGAAAAATTTTTAACCCTTTTTTTAGAGGATAATTTCAATTTAATAACTCTAAATAAATAATAATTTAGGATAATTCAATAAATAGTAACTACAGATAAACTTAAATAGTATTATATAAGAATTATATAAATATGTAGTTACATGATATTATACATATATAATTGTTTATACAATTATATACATGATTATATATATTTAAAGAATAGGTTAAAATATGAAATGTCCATATTGTTCTTATACTGAGTCTAAGGTTTTAGAAACAAGGCCATCGGAATCTGATGGAAGCATAAGAAGAAGGCGTGAATGTGAAAAATGTGGCAAAAGGTTTACAACCTTTGAGAGAATTGAAAACTCACCATTAGCTGTTATAAAAAAGGATAACACAAGAGAACCATTTGATAGAAATAAAATTCTAAGCGGTCTTATACGGGCTTGTGTTAAAAGAAACATAAGTTCGTCACAAATTGAAAATCTTGTTAATGAAATTGAACTTGAAATTAAAAATACTCATCCTTTTGAAATAAGCTCTAAAGAAATTGGAGATATTGTATTAAAAAAATTAAGAGATTTAGATAAAGTTGCCTATATTAGATTTGCTTCAGTATATAAACAATTTGACAGTCTTGAGCAATTTACAAAAGAACTCACTGAATTAACAAACTAGTTTTTAAAACCAGTTTAAATAGCAATTTTAATACTGCTCTTTGCCTTTGCTCTGCAGCTTAAAGTCAAAAATATTAAAAAGAAATTTCCGTAATTTTCATAAATAAAAGACAAAACAAAACTTTAATAAGCAATAAATCTCAAGACTGCTCCTATATTTCCTGCTTCAACTAATCTTTGGTTACCGGATACACTAACCAGCTCGCAGCCTTGCTTTAACGCAGTTTCTATTATTTCATCGGTCACATCACTATAATAAACAATTTTACCCTTGCAATATTTACAATTATTTTCCTTTTTTAAAGATATGTATCCACATTCTTGACAGACATAACCCTCTGCAAAAAAATCTTCATCAAAAATAATTTGTTTTGCCTGCTCCATCATTAAAGCTTTTACAACTCCTTCTATACCTAATACTCCTAAACCATGTGTATTATATTCATCAATAAGTTTGTCTACCAAGGTATCTTTTTGTCTCTTTTCAAAATTTTCAATTAGTTTATTTGCCTTTTCTCTAATAGTAGATGGAGGCTCATCAGGTTCTGCAAAAATACTTCCTATATGACGAGACTGCAAAAAGCTATGCAGGTAATTTAAAAATTGCGGTATTATATCTTTTCTACCAGCAATTATTAAATAATCAAATTTAAATTCTCTTAAATGTGCTAATAATCTTTCATTTAAATATTTAAAGAAATGGTGTAGTTTTTCTTCTATACGAGCTAAAATATTTTTTTCTTTAAATGCCAATTGACTTCTGTAGTTTACCTTTGGCGGCACATCGCTAACAAATGCCTCAATAAAGTCTTCAATTTCTCCTAAATAAATTGTTAAAAGCTGAGCCTTTTCTCTGTCTAAAACTAATACACCATATTTCGGAGTACTGCTTAAAATAGTTCTTAAAATTTGAGTGTGTGGTTTTGGATCTATTATAAGCTTGGATTTTATTGTAAAGGGTAACTCTATAATATTTATAATTTCTCTCTTAAAAGCATACAAGAGCAAAGTTTTGCCTGATTTTGGTCTATATTGCTCATTAATAAAAATTTTTATTAAATTTAACATATCTAATACATCTTTCTTCTGCTGCGATGAATAATTTTGGCTCTGTTCAATTTCAGATTTTTTTTCAACAATCATTGAGTTTAATTTTGAAGTATATTCTTGCTTTGAAACTCTTTTTGGATTGACTAATAAATAAAGACTTATAAATAATTCATTATCTGAACCGGTATTAGAATAAGCCAAAATTTCTTTTAATTGATTAAAATTTTTCTTTAAATCTTTAATTTCCATCATTCAAAAATCACCTCAATATTGATATTATATTAAAAATAAGAACTTTAAAATAATTATAATACTTGTTATTTTTTTAAAAGTAAAATATTAGCAATTTAAATCTAAGCAATTTATAATTTTAAATCTTAGCAATTTATAAGTTTAATTTAGATGCTTATATTTTTAGGTTATAAATTTTTAGAATTTTTAGCTTTTATAACACCTTATCCCTTATCTTATTTTATTGCAAACATTGCTGCTAAAATCGTTTGCTGTCTTGGTGTTTTCGTAAATATATTGAAAAAAAATGTTTCAATTGTTAAAAATCTAAAGGAAAATGACCCTGAAGTTATAAAAATTGTAAGAAAAATTTACACAAACTGGTTTTTTAACGTTGTTGATTTTTTAAAACATCCTTTAGTAAATATTGAGAATTTTAAAAAAAGAGTTAAGCTTTATGGAGTTGAAAATCTAGATAATGCACTAAAATTAGGGAAAGGTGTTGTAATATTTACAGCACATTTAGGAAATTTTGAGTGGGGCGCTTGTAGAATTGCAATAGAAGGCTATAAGATTTGGGGAACCGGTTTAGCACGAAAATACAAGCCAACAATGCTTTTCTTTGAAAATAGAAGATTATCCAAAGGATTAAAAACCTTATATGTAAATAAGGTTATGCTTAACATTTTTAAAATACTTAAAAATAATGAAATTATTGCAATACCAACTGACTTTGATCCTCTTGGAACAGCAAAGACCCATAAATTTTTTAAACATGATGCTTTTATTCCTTGTGGCCCAGTTGAAATTGCATTAAAAACTGGTGCACCCCTGCTTCCAAGTTTTATCTGGAGAAAAGACAAATACACACATCAGCAAATAATTGGTAAGCCTATTGATTTAATTACTCAACTGCCAGATAATGAGCTAAAAAAAATAACCAGCTTTGACAATTTAGATAGGCAAAAAAAGATAAAACAAAAGCTAATAGATATAAATATGGAAAAAATGCTCTCAGTAATGGAAAAATATATCTCTGAGCATTTAGAGCAATGGGAGCTGTTTCATAATATATGGAAATAGGAAATAGTATAAAAATAGTTAATTAGAAACAAGTTGTGAAATTATTTAATTTAAAAAATTCATTAATCTTTAAAAAGAACAAAAAAAACAATATTGCTGATGAAAGCTATGTAAAACCATGGCATCAACTATCAATAAGTGAAACACTTTCTATCTTAAATACTGATCCCCAAAAAGGGTTATCTAAAGAAGAAGCCGAAAATAGGTTAATAAAGTTTGGCTTAAACGTACTTGAAGAAAAAAAAGGCCGTTCCCCTTGGAAAATATTTATTTCTCAATTTAATGATTTTATGATTTGGATACTTATTGTTGCTGCAATAATATCAGGCGTTGTAATAAAAGAAATAACTGATGCAATTGTAATAATTATAATACTTGTAATTAATGCAATTCTGGGCTTTGTTCAGGAGTATAGAGCTGAAAAAGCCATGAAGGCGTTAAAAGAACTTGCAGCTCCAACTGCTCTTGTTATTAGAGGTTCAAAAGAATTTGAAATTTCATCTAAACTTTTAGTGCCTGGTGACATTATTAAGCTTTCTAGTGGGGACCTTGTTCCTGCTGATTGCAGAATTATAAATCAAGTAAATTTACAAGCAAATGAATCAATGCTTACCGGTGAATCCCTCCCTGTTGATAAAATAACAAATGAAATAAATCATCAAAACCTATCTTTAGGGGATAGAAAAAATTTGTTATTCAGCGGTACCATTATAGTAAAAGGCAGATGTGCCGCGGTGGTTGTTGCAACTGGAAATAATACAGAAATTGGGAAAATAGCAAATTTAGTGCAGGAAAAAGAGGAGCTAACACCTTTACAGATAGAATTAAAAACAGTTGGTTCAAGGATTGGAATAATTTGTCTTGCTGTTAGTGCAATTGTTTTTGCTGCAGGACTACTTAAAGGATTATCTGCAATTTCCAGCGGGATTTTAAATCAAACAAGGCCTGACTTAATATCCGAAATGTTTTTAATAGCAGTTGCTCTTGCTGTTGCGTCTATCCCTGAAGGATTACCAGCAATTGTTACAATCTCTCTCGCTTTAGGCGTTCAAAAAATGGCAAAAAATAATGCAATTGTCAGGAGGCTCTCTTCTGTTGAAACACTTGGCAGTGTTTCAGTTATTTGTACTGATAAAACAGGTACTTTAACACAAAATAAAATGGTTGTTAGAAAAATTTTTACAGGAACAAATGAACTAAAAATTATTGAAAATTGGCTTGAAATAAATAAAACTAACAATACTAAAAAAACTAATCCAAACAAAGATTTCAATAAACTCTTTAGTTCTAATATTTCATTTAAATATTTGCTTGAATGTGCACTACTTTGTAATGATGCTTATTATATAGATAAAAAAAGTTCAAAATTAGCCGGCGATCCAACTGAAACTGCTTTAATAGAGCTTGGAAACATCTTTCAAATAGATAAAAGTACTCTTGAATTTATATTACCTAGGAAATATGAGGAACCTTTTGACTCCGAAAGAAAAATGATGACAACAATTCATAGAATCTCAGATAATTATTTATTTACAAGCGAAGTTAAAAATATAATCAATCAATGTAATTTTGATAGCAATAATAAAAAAGATGATCAAATAGATTATAAAAATGATTATAAAAACAAAAAAAGAAATGAAAAAGGAAAAGTCGGTTTTGACTATGTTTTGTTTTCTAAAGGTGCACCTGAAGAAATACTAAAAAGATGTTCAAAAATTATAAAAAACAATGAAGTATTAGATATTACACAAGAGGACAAGGATGAAATTTTAAAAATCAATACTTCTCTTGCTAATGATGCAATGCGAAATTTAGCTTTTGCTTTTAAATACTTAAACTTACCTGAAGAATTATCAGAAAATATAAATGATTTTAATTCAAATAAAAAAAATGATGAAAGTAATAAAAATTTCAAAAATATTAAGGAATTAGAAAACGGTCTAGTATACATCGGTCTAGTTGGAATGATTGATCCCCCACGGCCAGAAGTATTT
>JACVJA010000014.1 GCA_015661035.1 Candidatus Calidifonticultor daggyaiensis
AAGTAAGATATTATTTTGAAAAACACCACCACTTAATAAGACAATATTAGAATTAAAATTATTTTTTAATTCTAGACAAATTTTTAGAATTATTTTTGCAATTGTATTATGAAACTTTGCAGAAATTATTGATATATTAACTTTTTTAAATAAATCCTCAATAATTTGGTTAAAAATATAAAAATCATCTATCTCATAAATAGGATCAGTATTATAAGAACAGTTGTTAAAAGTATTTAAATTTTTACTTTCAGTATAATTATTGCTTAACTTATTACTTGTTGAAATATTACTAGTTATATTATTTATAAGAATAGAGTTATATGAAGCTGTTCTTTTTAATTTTTGATTAAATTCAGTCAATTTTAAATCTTTTGATTTAGTGTTTATTATTATTTTGTATTCTTTTTTCGAACTAATAGTTTTTTCATCTGCACACATTTCTAAATTTATAGCAGCTTCACCTTCGTAAGTAGAAAAATGGTTAATATTTAATATAGAGCTTACTGCATCAAAAAACCTGCCCATACTGGTAGTAATTGTAGAATTATAACTTGTTTTTATTTGGGAAATAAGTAAGTCAATTTCTTTTTTACTAACTATTTTTTTGTAATAACTAAAATTTTTGATTAAAAAATCGTAAAAATAATTATTATCTATAACTTCAGTATTTTTAACTTCAGTATTTTTTAGGTTTTTTTTGCTCGTTTTAGGAAATCTATTAATTGGATTTTTAAAAAAATATTCTAATAAATATACTATTGACATTCTGTATGGTTTTTTAATTGAAATTTGACCTCCTGGGAGTAATTTTTCTTTTAAACATGCAACTCTTTTAAATTTAAGATTTTTACCGATTAAAAAAACTTCACTACCCCAAATGTTATTATCGAGCCCTAAACCACTGCCATCCCATGCAAAACAAATCATTTGAGTATTATTTGAGAGTTCATTTAAAAGGTTATTTTCTGCAATTACACTTGCTGCATGTGCGAGATGATGTTGTATTGGGAGTTTTTTAACTTTAGGGAATTCTGATTTTGCAAATATTGTTGAAAGATAATCAGGATGCAAATCATGGGAAATTAGTTTAAATTCTTCAATGCTAAATAACTGCTTATAAGTATTTAAAGAATTTTTATAAAAATCAAGTGTTTCTTTTGTATCAAGATCTCCTATATGTTGGCTTACTATCCCATAGTTTTTAGTTAAAATACAAAAAGTGTTTTTATCTTGGGCGCCCGAGGCAAATATGAAATTATCCTTTATATCAATGTCAAGTTTTATCGGGTATGGAGCGTAGCCCCTAGCACGCCTAATAACCATCTCGTTATTTTTAATTATTTTTGTAACAGAATCATCATATTTTGAATAAATATCTCTATTATTAATTAAAAAATAATCACAAATTTCTTTTAGTTTAGTTATTGCCTCATCATTTTCTGATGCAATAGGTTCTTCAGATATATTCCCGCTAGTCATTATTAAAGGAATATCTAATAATTCAAATAAAAGGCAGTGAAGTGGGGTATAAGGAAGCATTACACCTTCATATTTATTATTAAATGAAACATAATAACTTAGAGGTTTTAATGAGCTGTTTGTATTTTTCTTTTTTAATAAAACTATTGGAGCTTTAGATGATATAAGTAAATATTGTTCTTTTTTTGAAATATAAAAATATTTTTTGGCTTCTTTGTAATTTTTAACCATAATTGCAAAAGGTTTGGTTTTTCTTTTTTTTCTTTTTCTAAGCTTTTTTACAGCATTATCTGAAATCGCGCTACAAGCAATTTGAAACCCTCCCAAACTTTTTATCCCAATTATTTTACCTTTTTTTAATAATTTTGCTGCTGTATTTAAAGGATTTAAATCATTAATAACATTACTATTATTATCAATTAATATGACTTGTGGGCCACAATTTTTGCAAGCATTTGGTTGAGCATGAAATCTTCTATCGAGGGGATTAGTATATTCTTTACTGCACTGGCTGCACATTTTAAATTTAGACATTGTTGTGTTTATTCTATCATAAGGCATCATTTTTATTATAGTAAACCTTGGACCGCAGTTTGTGCAGTTAGTAAATGGGTAGAAGTATCTTCTTTTGTTGTTTTTATTAATAATTTCATCTTTGCACTTATTGCAAATTCCAAGATCAGGGGAAATCAACTGAAATTTCTCTTTAGTTTCAAAGCTTTTTGATATTTTAAAATCATTAAATTCTTTTGTATTAATTTTTTTAAAATTAATTTGTTCGATTACAGCAGGTTCTGGTTTTTTTTCATTAATTAAATTAATGATTTTTTGCACTTGATTAAAATTTTCAAAATTAGCTTCAATATAAACACCCTCAGTTGTGTTTGTAACAAAACCAGCAATATTAAATTTATTAAACAATGTCCAAATAAACGGCCTAAAACCAACGCCTTGAACTATCCCTTTTATATTTATTTGATATGTATCCATTCTTTAAATTTTAAAATATATAAATAATAATCAAAAATATTTTAGTTTTTTTTAGTTATTTATTAGTTGTTTGACATATAATAAAAAAAATATAAAATTAATACAATTACTATTAATTTAATAGTAATTAAATCATTATTTGATTATAATTGCAAAAAGTAATAATTCTTAAAGTAATTTTAAATAATTAATTTAGATGAAAATAATAAGAATTATATGATGGAAGTAATAGAAGAAAAGAAGTTTGATAAAATAAATTCACCAAATAGTGTTGGATTGGTTGAAACAAAGTACTATACCTTTGCATACCCTCCAAAAAAGCTTGTTTTAGACTCTGGTGTTGAATTTGGTCCAATAACAGTTTCTTATGAAACATACGGGGAATTAAATTATAAAAAAGATAATGGTATTTTAGTTTTTCATGCTTTATCTGGTGATGCTCATGCAGCTGGTTATAATAAAATTGATGATCCAAAGCCTGGTTGGTGGGATAATATGATTGGTCCGCAAAAGCCATTTGATACTAATAAATATTTTGTTATATGTGCTAACGTATTAGGTGGCTGTAAAGGTACAACTGGTCCTTCCTCGATTAATCCTGAAACTAAGAAATATTATGGTCTTGATTTTCCTGAAATTACTATAAATGATATGGTTAAAGTGCAGAAGGAATTAATTGATTATTTAAAAATAGAAAAACTTTTTTGTGTTGCTGGAGGTTCTATGGGGGGAATGTTAGCTTTGCAGTGGATAAAGTCTTATCCAGAAAAAGCTGAGGCTGCTATAATAATAGCAACAACACCTGAACATAGTGCTCAGCAGATTGCTTTTAACAGTATTGGAAGATATGCAATTATCAGTGATCCAAATTGGAATAATGGGAATTATTATTGCTCAGGCAATAAACCAACTACTGGGCTTTCTGTTGCAAGAATGATAGGACATATTACTTATTTAAGCGAAGAAGCAATGCATAAAAAATTTGGAAGAGAGTACATTAATTCTTTAAAGAAAAATTTTTCTAATACTAATAAATTGATTATTAAACCTAGTGAAATTGAAAAGCCTATTGAAAATGGCTTAAATCAAGAGAAGAAAGCAAATTTTAAAAAAGAATTTGAAGTTGAAAATTATTTACATTACCAGAGTGAAAGCTTTATTAAAAGATTTGATCCAAATTCATATTTATATATAACTAAAGCTATTGATAATTTTAATATCTCAAAAGGTTATAATAATTTAGCAACTGCTCTTAAAAATGTTAAAGCTAAATGTCTAGTTATTTCTTTTTCTTCTGATTGGCTATATCCTAAAGAGCAGTCACTTAAGATTGTAAAAGCATTAAAAATTAATAATATTGATACAACCTATGTAAATTTATTAACACCATACGGTCATGACTCTTTTCTTATTGATGATGAAAAGTTTAAATCTGTAGTAAAAGGTTTTTTACAGTCAATAAGAAGGAATTAAATTTCAAAATCATATGAAAAAGCATAAAGTAATAAGCAATTGGGTTAAACCTTATAGTAAAGTTTTAATATTAGGCTGCGGCAATGGTGAACTTTTAAAGTTTTTACAAGAAAATAATAATGTCGAAGCTCATGGTTTAGATATTGACTCGGAAAAGGTTTCTGAAGCAATATCAACAGGCTTATCTGTAATACAAGGAGATATTAATACAGATTTAATTGACTACCCGGATAAATCTTTTGATTATATAGTTGCACATGATATTTTACAGATAATGGAGAAACCAGATAATGTTTTAAAGCAAATAATTCGTATTGCTGATAAATCAATTATTAGTTTTCCTAACTTTGCTTATTTTTTAATAAGACTTTCAATATTATTTTCAGGCAGAATGCCAAAAACAAAATTACTGCCTTATGAGTGGTATGATTCACCAAACATTCATTTATTTACTGTTAAGGATTTTATTAACTTTTGTAGCAAACAAAATTTTAAAATAATAGATAAATTTTTTACAGGTTTGGGAAGGCGCAAAATACCCACTTATTTACTGCCAAATTTTTTTGCAGAATTTGCTTACTTTCTAATTTCTGCTTAATTTTATACAAGTAAGCAAATATTAAGTAATAAGCAAGAATAATTACGAAAATTACGATATTTATATTAATTTAAGTTGGCATCCTTATTTTCGTGATAAAAACAAAATTATTAAGTTAAGGATGATTATTTCAAAAACACGCAATATTTTCCCCAGCGAGTAAAATATTTCTTGATCTCATTCCTCGCTCTCCTCCTTTGTAGGAACCGTGATCGCTCGTCTTTCGAACGGTTTTTTGAAATAATCATCCTTAACCACTAATGTTTTATTTTAATTGTTATCACGAAAAAAAGGATGCTTTCTTAATTTAAAAACCTCTCGAAATTATTTTAAAATTAGTATAAAATACAAACGTTAATTTTTGCTTTAAAGAAGAAATTAATAATTTTTTTTTAACAAACACTAATATTTATTGGCTAGAATTTATATAAATATTTTTTCTAAAATAATTAAGGAGAATAATTAAATTTATTATTGAATTAGGCAAAGTGAAAATTAAATCTTTGAAATTAAATTAATATAAAAAGGCAGGGGGCTAAAAATTATGGAGAATGAGAAAAATGAAAGTGGGGATGATGGGAAAATACCCAAAGAAGTTTTTATAAACAAGATAATTCAGTCCGCATATTCAAATGAAAAATGTATTCTAATTAAAGATTTTAAAAATTCTTCGCAAGAAAATGAATTTTTATTTTTCTTAAAACCTGAATGTTTCCATTTTAAAAATAAAGGTCAGCTTTTTTTATTATTAGATTTAATATTTAGAAAAATTGAACAGTTTAATATTAATATAGAAGGAATATTAACTTTAAAAGGTGATTTTTTAAGAGAATCAAAAATAATAGAAAAACATTATGGGGTTATAAATAAATTATCAGTAAACGCATCTAAAATTATAAGTAATTCTGATAAAGAAAAAATTAAAGAACTGTTAAAAATAAAGGATTTAAAAGAATATAAAATATTAGGTGGTCATGAGCTTTTAAATAAATACTCATCAATAAGTGAGGACAATTTAAATAAGCTTTGGTATGGGGGAAATGCTGTAAGAATAGGAGAAGGTTTTTATGCTCAAATACATAAAATAAATGGTGATAATATAATATTAATTAATGGTTTTCATCCAAGCCAAATAAAACATTATACGAAGACAGAAAATAAAATTGTCTTGTTTTTGCTTAACACAGATACCGACTGGTCTGTTATCAGAAATGATTTTGTTGGAGATACTTTTCCAGAAAATGCTAAAAGAGGTTCAATTAGGGAAGTCCTATTTAGGAATAAAGATAAATACCATGTAAAAAAGATAAATGTTGCACAAAACTTCATACATGCATCATCTGGCCCATTTGATGCTCTATTTGAAATATGTAATTTTGTAGGGAACATTAAAAATATAAATTATTGTAAATATAATACAAATATTTATTATTTAATGAAAAATAAATATGGGCTAAGCGATGAGGATTATGAGATTTGTTTGTGCAACCCTAGTATTCAAATTGAAGAAATTACATATGACTTGTTTTCATTAACTAAGAATAAAAACACAAACGAAGCTATACAAATTTATATAAGATATTTTAAATAAAATAGTTATTCCTGAAGCAAGAATAAAAAAAATATTAAATATTGACGATAATCAGCAAATATTGTATGTAAATAGTTTAGTTTTTGCTTTCCAAAAACATTTATATTTAACTAAAGCCTATATACCAATTTTATTAACAGGAAAAATAAATGATGAGATTTTAACTAATAATTATTTTACAAAAATTATAACTAAAATTTAAGGTTTAAGATTAATTCATTCTAAAAGGGCTTTAGAAGCTGATATTCCAATAAATAAAATAGTAGATCTTCTTGAAATTAATAACAGTGATAAAAAAGTTATAATTTTTTTAAAAACGACTTGGACTGTAATGAAAGAAAATAAGCTCTTTTTAATATATTTTGAGGAGTTTTTTAATTCTAAAAATGGAAAATTAGTTTTTGTAAAGAATTATTAATTAATTTTTATTTTAGAAAGGGTATAAATGAATAAAACTTATATCGAAGGTGTTTTTTTTAATGAAATAATCGAAAGAACTGAAAACGTAGAAAAAAACATTGCTTTTAGTGATGGTGAAGATATAAGGTTGATAAGAGCATTAGATCACTTTATGAAAGTAAATAAAAGTAAGTTTATTTTAATTGGCAATGAAAATGTAATTTATAATAATCTTAAAGAAGTTGGAATTAAAAATATTGACAACATTGAGGTTCAAGATCCAAAAAAATCAAAAAAAATAGATTTAATTAAACAGGTAATTAAAGATAGCTATAAAAATAGAAATAAAGATTTAAGCATAGAGCAATTAACTGCATATAGCAATAATCACTCATACTGGGCTGCAGTTTTACTAAAAATTAAAGAAGTTGATTGCGCAGTTGGAGGGTCCATCAGTACGACTGCTGAACTTATAAGGGCAGTTATAAATGTTTTAGGGTTGCTGCCTAATAAAAAATATTTAAGTGGCGCTGCATTTGTTGAAGTTCCTAACTGTAATTATGGCCTTAATGGAAGTTTTTGCTTATCTGACCCTGCAATAATACCAAACCCTTCAGAAGAGCAATTATATGACATGACTTTATCAAGCTACAATACAGCAAAATCTGTTTTTAGCAAAGAACCGGTTATTGCTATGTTATCTTATTCCACTAAAGGAAGTGCTGATGGCGAAAGCGTTGAAAAGATTAGAAGGGTTGTTAACAAAATAAGAGACAATAATCCAGAGATTAAAATAGATGGAGAGTTGCAGTTTGATGCTGCAATAGTGCCTGATGTTGCAAAGATTAAGGTACCAGACAGTAGAGTTGCTGGTAATGCAAATGTATTAATATTTCCAGAACTTAATTCTGCAAACATAGGATATAAAATTATACAAAGGCTTGCAAAAGCTGAAGTTTGTGGAACTATAGTTCAGGGAGCTGCAAGGCCTTTTAATGATTTATCAAGGGGTTGTCTTGAAAAGGATATAATTACTTTAACCGCAATGACTATTTTACAGTCAGACGGTCAGGAATATAAATAATTATAAAAAAAATAATTATAAAAAATAGATTAATATTAATTGTCTTATAATAATTATTTAGAAATTAAATAGTTTATTTAATTTTGATATTAAAAAATAAAAAATATTTATAATTAAATTCTATGGTTTCAAAAAACTTTAAAAAAAATATTAAAAATTTTAATGACTCAATTGTAAAAAATGATATTTTAAAAATAGCAAATAGAGTATTGACTAAAGATAATTTAGCTATTGCTAAATTAATACGAACAGTTGAAGAAGAAGACCCAGCAGGAGTTGAAGCTTTAGAATATTTATATAAATTTACAGGAAAAGCATATATTATTGGAGTTACTGGATTACCAGGTTCAGGTAAAAGCACTATTATAAATTTACTAATTAAGCATTATAGAAATCAAAATAAAGATGTTGGTGTTGTTGCAGTTGATCCATCTAGCCCTATTTCTAATGGTGCAATTCTAGGTGATAGAATTAGAATGCTTGAGCATTCTAATGATGATAAAGTTTTTATTAAGAGCATTGCAACAAGAGGGCATTATGGCGGACTTGCTAGATCTGCAATAGGTATAGTAAATATATTAGATGCTGCAGGAAAAGATATTATTATTGTTGAAACTGTAGGTGTTGGTCAGACTGAAGTTAATATTTCAGAATTTGCACATACAACAATATTAACTTTAGTTCCCGAAATGGGCGACTATGTTCAGACTATTAAAGCAGGTATTTTAGAAGTCGGCGACATATTTGTTATAAATAAAATAGATAAAAAAAATCCAACAGAACTTTATTATAATTTAAATTCTATTATTAAAAATAAAGAAAATAGAAAAGAATATTTTGTTTGGATACCTAAAATTGTTCTTACAGACAGTTTAAAAAGAGAAGGTTTTGAAAATTTAATCCAATTAATAGAAGAACATAAAATATTTTTTGACACTTATGAGAGACAGGAGTATTTAAAAAGAAGGGTTATTCAAGAGATCAGGGATGAAGTCTTAAACTATTTTGAAAATTTTTTTGAAAATAATTTTCGCAATTATATTGAATCTAATGTTTTTTCTAAAAATTGTATAAATAATGAGCTAAACCCATATACGCAATCAAAAGATATATTAAAAAAATTAATAATAAAGCTAAAAACGAATAATTTATAAAGCTTTGGAGGAGAAATGAAAAATAAGACTATTACAATAAAAGAACTGCTTTCAAAAGTAAAAAATGAATCTTTTAGACCCTTATATGATAGAAATACAATTAAACAAATATCTAAAGATTTGGAAATTTTTAAGGAAAATTACTTAAAAAAAAGCAAAAATAATAATTGGTTTGTAACTCCCTATACAATTTTAGGTTCTGAAATTCCAAGAGAATTATTATATACTCCAGCTCAAAATTCTAAAGCTGATTATTATTTTGATTTAGGTTTTCCTGGAAGTGAACCTTTTACTAGAGGTATTCATCCTAATATGTATAGAGGAAAAAAATTTACAATAAGACAAATTAATGGATTTGGAGGCCCAGAGGATACTAATAAGCGAATAAAATATATGTTAAAACATGGCGGTACTGGGATTAGTGTTATATTTGATTTACCCACAACTCAGATGTATGATTCTGATGATCCACTATCAAGAGGACAAGTAGGTATGTCAGGAGTTGCTATTGATTCGGCTGAGGATATGGAGGTGCTTTTTAAAGACATACCAATAGACGAGGTAACTGTTTCTTTAGTTACTCATTATCCTTCAAATACAGCAATCTTGTTTTCAATGTACCTAGCAGCAGCGGAAAGAAGAGGATTAAATTTTAGTATTTTAAAAGGTAGTGTACAAAATGATATTACTTTAGAAGAAGTTGTTAGAAGCGGACCAGAATATATACCACCAAAAGACTGCTTTAGAATACAATGTGATAATATTGAATTTATTAGAAAAAATGTGCCTTATTTTAATTTTAATACTTTAAATGGTTACAACCTTCATGAGTTTGGTACTTCAGGTGTTACAGAGATGGCAGTTGCAGTAGCTAATGCGATAGAAACATTAGATGAAATTGTAAATCGTGGATATGATATTGATTGGGCTGCAGAAAGGTTAGCATTTTTTTGGTCAATTTCTAGTGACTTTTTTGAAGAAGTGGCAAGAATTAGAGCAGTTAGAAGATTATGGTATAAAATAATGAAATATAGATTTAAAGCAAAAAATCCTCGTTCAATGTGGATGAGGTGCCATGTTCAAACTTCTGGAATATCGCTAGTAAGGGAAGAACCTTTAAACAATATTATAAGAGCAGCAATTCAAGCATTATCAGCGGTTTTTGCTGGCGTACAATCTTTACATGTAGATTCTTACGACGAGGCTTATTCAGTTCCAACTGAAAAATCTGCACTTCTTTCACTTAGAACACAACAAATAATACAAGAAGAAACAGCTGTTACTGAAATAGTTGACCCCCTTGGTGGTTCATTTTATGTAGAAGCTTTAACAAATGAAATTGAAAAAAGAATAATTGACGAGGTTGATCAGATAGAAAAGCTGGGCGGGTATGTATCAGCAATTGAAAAAGGTTGGATACATAATAAAATAACTGATTATTTTTATAGGGAAAAAGAACTAATTGATAAGGGAATAATTAAATTTGTAGGAAGTAATATTTATAAAACTGATGAAAAACTTCAACCTATTGAAGTTTTTAATTATCCTAAAGGAGTTGAAGAGAGACAGAAAGCAAAAATTCAGCAATTAAAATTAAAAAGAAATAATGAAGAAATAAATAATAAGCTAAATGCATTGGAAGATGCGTGTAGAAGTAAAAAAAATATTACTGAGTACTGTCTTAATTGTGCAAGAGTTGGCTGTACAGTCGGAGAAATCTTTAAAATATTTAAAAAATCTTTTGGACTTTGGAAACCGCCACTTTTTATATAGTTATAAGATTATATAATTGTATAATTAATTTTTTAATTAAATTTAGTATAGTTTTTAAGAAGCGTTTTTATCTTATTGGTAATAAGATTAAAGCTTTAGTCTAAATAATCTCTAGAAAATGGAAATGCAAGCTAGTTTATAATTTTTATACAATAGTTTTTAAAAATTTAGTAAACTGATAATTATAATATTGGAGGAAAATTAATGATAAATAAAACTCAAAAAATTAATAATAATAAAAATTTGCATAATAAAAAAGTTAAAGTTTTATTATCCAAATTAGGATTAGATGTTCATAACAGGGGAGTAATTACTGTTGCAAAACTGTTAAGAGATTCCGGTATGGAAGTAATTTACCTTGGAAATGCATTACCTGAGGAAATTTTAAATATTGCTTTGCAAGAGAGCGTAGATATAATTGGAGTTAGCTCACTAGGAGGTGCACATTTAACGCTTGGTAAGGATTTAATAGATTTGGCTATAAAGAAAAATTTAAAAGATAAATTTGTTTTTTTAATTGGTGGTGTTTTTTCTATAAAAGATGCAGAAGAATTAAAAAATATAGGATTTGATGAAGTATTTACTGCTGAAGTTAGCTCAAATCGTATAATTGATACAATATACGAATTATTAAAGAATAAAGGTAACAATATTTTAAAAAATAACTTTATTGATTAAACTAAATGTAATTTTATTAATAAAAAAGCTTTAAATAATTGGAATTGGAATTATGACTAAATATGCTTAAAAAATTATTAAAAGATGGTTTGATAGAAAAAATAATAAAAAATATTGATAAAATTGAAATTGATACTATAAAAACTGCAGATTTTATTTTTGAAAATCCAGAAATTGGCTTAAAAGAATATAAAGCCAAAAAATTTTTAACAGATATTTTAAGTAAAAATAA
>JACVJA010000015.1 GCA_015661035.1 Candidatus Calidifonticultor daggyaiensis
TATTTAATTAATTACTATGAAATTTATAATAATTTTCTGATAATTTTTAATATATTCAAAGCACATTAAAGCACATTAATTATGTAATATTAAAGCTCAATAATTATTTAGTATATTAATTATATTAGTTACATTAATATATTAGTTACTTAATCTTTCCTAATCTCTCCTTTTCACTAATAATATTTCCTTTTTCATCCACAATCAAATTTGCCCCATTAAAAAACATGGCATTAATTTTTCCACACCCAGCACCTATTCCAGCTAAATGTGGAGCATCAAGAATTCCCTTATTAATTGCCTTAGCAATGATAATTGGTTCAATTAACGGATCATCATACTTTAACAATTTTTTTTCTTGAAGGCTTAGTTCATTATATAATTTTTTAATTTTTTCTATAACAAGATAGGCTTCAGAAATAAGTGTATTTTTTCTAAAGACAACATTTTTATCAATTTTCATATCAGGACAGCCATTTAAACAATTTTCAATTACTTTATTTACAATATTGCAGCTTTCAATAATATCATTAGGTTTTGCAGCATAGCTTGATTCGCAATATGCAACAACATGAACAATTTGGGGTTCAACTTGCATTTGAAGCAAAGTAGATGATGCAAGTTGACCTTTTGCCTTATTAAAATCTGTACCCATGCTATACAGTCCAGTTCTAGTTTGTCTAATTGTTTTAAAATTTTTATCATGGAGAGACTCAATCATATCTATTTTTGCAAGCATCTTTGCTAAATCCATAGTAAATGATGTCTCTGGAGGTGTATTAAACATATATTGAGAAATATAGACAGAAACGCCAAACTTTTTTGCATTATAAGCCGCAAGATAAGCTGCAGCAACTGCGACACTATCCGGCGCATACCTTAAACTCCAATGGTGAGATTCATTTATCTCTACAGGAATATTTCTATCAGCATGCCACTTTACAACCTGCTGATTTTCATCAATTGCATCTACAAGTTTTCTTTTGCTTCTCCTGTCAAGTTCATTATACCAGCATAGCGGAACTGCACACCAGGCATTGTTAATAGTTTTTTGTAAAACTTCAGCAAATTTTAAAATATTGTTTGTCCCACTGTAACAACGCATAATTGGCCAATTGCCTCTTCTTGTCGCTTGGTAAAGCCGTTTTAGATCACTTTCATTTCTTATTGGAACACCGCCAGCACCATCCTGCATATTGTCCATTTTTTCTGGTTCAAAAAAATATTCTTGAGCATTCTGGTCAGGTCCAAGAGATATTACGTCAACTAAACCTGAATCTGAAATAACTTTTATCCCATCTACAGTCTCGTCAACTGTAGGACGACCAAAATGATGTCTAATTATTGGGAATGGCTTTTTAAAATCAATTCTATTTAGTAAATTTTGAGGAGGAATACTATCTTTTATACTAGTCAACTTTTCTTGATATAGAAAATTTTTTATATCTTCAATACTTTCTCCGCCAGTAAAAACCTTATTAAAACAATCAATTAAACCATTTTTCTTTAAAGTATCAGCGACTGCCTTAGTTGTACCAAGAATAAATGTTTTTTCTTTATTAGGTTCAATAATTTGTTTTTTTATTTCTTTAAAAATTAAAACTGCATTTTCTGGTGAAAGTCTATAACTAAAACCAATAATATCTGGGTCATTTTCTTTTATTGCATTTTTAATAGCATCATTGCCTACCGCACATCCAAGATAAATTGTTTTGTAACCTAAATTTTTAGATATATTTAAAAAATTTAAAATTCCTGCAACATGTACACAGCTGCCAACTGCACAAGCCATTATTTTTTTTATAGCAATACCATTTTTATCAATAATATTGTTATTCATCTTTTAAAAACCAAAAAAATATTTTCAAAAAATAAAAAAGTAATAAAAAGATAATAAAAAGTTTTAAAAAACTGCTAATAATATCTTCTAATAATGTCTTAAAGTAATACCTGATGGTAATAACTGCCAGTAGTATTAAACAGGTATCCCATCAATGAAAACATTTCTTATTTGTTCTAAATTTAGATTCTCAAGCCTTAATCTTGATAGGTTTCTGCCAGATTTTCTAAAGTCAGTTTTAAAGATAATATTTGCAATTTCAATTAAAGAATCTATGGTTTTTGTATCTACCCCAAATAACCTGCCAAATTCTGAAATTGGAACTAAGCTCATTGGTACATCCTCGGTGATATATCTAGTATTTATAGTTTTTGGAGCCATTATTCCATAATAGCCGGGGTTACTATGAATACCATCAAACAAATTATCCTCAACTACATTATAAGCCATAGTAAGCCAATCAAGAGCAGATAAAACATTTTTGCATCTTAAGGTATAAGCAACTTCCACCCTTTCTTTATCAACTGCTTCTAAAACTTTTGCTACAGAACTTGTTACCCCTTCAATATAAAATTGGAAATTCCCCATTGTGGATTCTATCCTGCTTGCATTTAATAAAGTTATTGCTGGATGAAAAACAGCTCCAATATTATTAAAGCTTGTTTCTATTACACTAGTTGCAGAAATAAATTCAGGGTAGGCTTGATTGATAACATCTAAAGCATATTCAGTCTTAATTGCCGGGATTGCACCAACTGGAATAGCCTGCTTTATTCTAAATATTTTAACTGATGCTGGCCCCATTCCTCTAGAAGCATAAATAAAAGTTTGAGCTTCAGCTACTATAACATCCCTTTTATTTCCTCTTTCTCTTAATATGTTTATAAATTCAAGAGCACCACATGTTCTTCCAGGATTTAATAAAACAATCTGACCATCACTTAAGTATGGAGCACATCTTTCAGCAATGGAAGCATGAGCAAAAGCAGGTACTGCCACTAATATAACATCTGAGCCTTCAATAGCTTGGCTAATATTATCCGTTGCAAGTTCCAGCTTTCCAAAACCGCTAATTTCTCCTTCAACTTCTATTCCTTTCATTTTAATAATTGGTATTATTTTTGAAAGAGTTCTATTATAAAGCCTTACTTTAAATCCTTTTATTGCAAGATGAGCTGCCATAGCCTTACCTCCATGGCCAGCCCCAATGACTGCAAAAGTTGGATTAATCTGCTTAATAGTTTTATTATCTTTTAAAATAGCCTGATTGTTTTTTAAATTACTCAAAACTAAAACCTTCCTATTAACTTTTAAAATTAAACCTATAAATAAAATATTCTATTTTTATAATCTATTTTTACTTAATAAACTATATTTATATCCCCCAATTAAAGGATATTTAAATATTAGTTATACCATATCCACCAGTTACAGGGTCTCTAAATATTGGAAATTTTGGTGGAAAATAAGAAAGTAAGCTAAAAGCAGCCAAATTTAAAACTAATAAAATAATACCTATAATTTTTAAAATAGCATTTCTTTTTTGTATTATTAATAACCTATAACTTAATACTTGTGCAATAAAAACAGAGATAACAAAATTTGCTATATTCACAGGTAAGCTTTCTATTTTTAAAAAAACAGATAAATAATAAATCCCTGAAATTAATAATGATATTAAAATAATAGAAAACCCTTTTGCCATAAAAAAACTTGGAAGTTTTTTACCAAATATAAAATATTCAACTACTGCCCAAATAAAAGCTGGCCAAAATCCAATCTTTAAGTGCTCCCATACACTTTCATTTACTGCTCCAATTATTACAACTAAGGGCTTACCGCCGCTTAATTCAAAAATAAAATGAAGCAAAGAACCAAAGAAGATAATAAAAAGGATGCCCCACATTTCCCAGTTTAAAATTTTTTTTCTATTAATTGTAAAAATATAATTTTTGGTAAAAATTTTATACTCCTTAAAATAGTATAATCCTGCTTAAATTATCTTCATAATTAAAATACTATTTTTTTAAACTATATTAAATCAACTTTAAATCAACTTTAAATTATGTTTAACTAATTTATCTAAAATTAATAATTTATAAATTTCATAACTTTTATTTAAATTTTTCGTCTGTTACAAAAATGGTAAAAGATTATTATATTATTTTTTAGACAGCTATAAATCACTAAATTATTTAAGTTTTTTAATAGTGATAATTTTTTTAAAATTATTCATAAAATTAAAACAAATTTTAAAATAAAACATAAGGTAAACATTTAATTATTAATCTATTAAGTAAATTTTACACTAATTTTAAAATAATATATAGTTTAAAGCTTTACATAAAATAATATATTTGAAATAATCTATAAGATTTTAAAAAAATAAAAACTAAAAAAAATAATTAAAATTGAGGTAAAATGAAAGAAATAAAAAATATAAATTTAACAAATAAGGATAAAAATATTTTAAACTTAAAAGATGAAATAAATAATATAAATATTTTATTTATTTACCCTAAATATTCAAAAACTTTTTGGAGCTTTGACAATATTTTAGCTTTATTAGGCAAAAAAGCATCATTTCCGCCGCTTGGACTGCTTACAGTATCTGCCATGCTTCCAAAAACATGGAATAAAAAACTTGTAGATGTAAATGTTGATAATTTGACTGATAATGATATTAAATGGGCTGATTTTGTTTTTATTAGTGCTATGATTGTACAAAAAGACTCAACCATTCAAATAATTGATAGAGTAAAGAAATATAATAAACCTATTGTTGGTGGTGGACCTCTCTTTACAACTGGCTGGGAGACCATGCCAAAAATTGAGCACATATTTGTAGGTGAATCAGAAAATACAATAAATGATTTTGTAAAAGACGTTTATGAAAATAATTTAAAACAATTTTATAACAGCAGTGAATATCCTGATATTACCAAAACACCTATTCCTGATTGGTCCTTAATTAACATATCAAGATATCATTCAATGTGTATTCAATATTCAAGAGGCTGCCCTTTTAACTGTGAATTTTGTGATGTAGTTGTTTTAAATGGCAGAAAACCTAGAACCAAAACTGCTTCACAAATAATTGATGAACTAGATGCTATTTATAAAACCGGCTGGCGAGGTGGTTTATTTTTTGTAGATGATAACCTTATAGGTAATAAACATAAACTTAAAAAAGAAATTTTGCCTAAAATTATTGAATGGCAACAGAAAAAAAGATACCCATTTTCTTTTAACACACAGGTATCTATTAATTTATCTGACGATGAAGAGCTTATTAATTTATTGGTTTCTGCTGGTTTTACAACAGTATTTGTTGGAATTGAAACTCCAGACGAGGCAAGTTTAGAAGAGTGTGCAAAATATCAAAACAAAAAAAGAAATTTAATTGATTCTGTTAAAAAATTACAAAATCTAGGGCTTGAAGTTCAAGGGGGATTTATTGTAGGTTTTGATAGTGATACACCTTCCATATTTCAGCGTCAAATAGAATTTATTCAAAAAAGCGGTATTGTTACTGCAATGGTTGGCTTACTTTCTGCTCTGCCAAAAACAAGATTATATAAAAGGTTGTTTGAAAGTAAAAGAATTATAACTGATACATCTGGAAACAACACCTTATCATCCACTCTAAATTTTATTCCTAAAATGGATATTAAAACCCTTTTTAATGGTTATAAAAAAATTTTGCATACAATTTATAATCCTAAAGACTATTACGAAAGAATCAAAACATTCTTAAAAGAATTTAAGCCGCCAAAAAACAGGTTAAAAAGAGTGAGGATAAAAAAATTTCATATAAAAGCTTTATTTAGTTCAGTATGGCTTTTAGGATTTAAGGGAGAACAACGAAGGTACTTTTGGAAGCTTCTTATTTGGGTTGCAATAAAATACCCTGGACTATTGCCTTATGCTATAGGATACTCTCTCGTCGGTATTCATTTTAGAAGTATAATGGAATAATAAAGCGCTAAAAAATAATAAAGAATAAATAAAAAAATAGCGAAATAATTATAACCTAATTAATTATAATATAATTTATGTAACAATAATAGATGCATTTTCATCAAGTGGATTTATCCTTGATATTAAAGAGTATAAATAAGGATAGTTTAATTTTAAGTGTTTGACATATTTTAACCATTCTGAAATTACTAAAATATATGCCCTTTTTATATCACCTGAAATATGCTCAAAATCAGAATCTGGCCCACTGCTTAAGTCTTTTCTATATTCAAGCTCTTCAGTTAAATGAAAAACTGCCCATAAAAGTTCTGTAAATTTTTCATGTTCTAAAAGATTTGGATTTTCAAGAAGTCTTAGTAAAAACTGTCTTTTTTTAATTAAAAATCCTTTAAGTTCATTTAAATTTCCAATTTTACAATTTACTGTATATTTAAATTTATCAATAGACTTTATAATTTTATCAAAATCTTTAACAGACCATTTTTGTAAAAAAGAAAGCTCTTTTTTAATTTCATCAGCACTGATATCAAAACATAAAAAATATTTTAAAAGTTTTAACCCGACTTCACTATAAAAAGCTCCAATTACCATATTTAACTTTTCCAAAGTTGATCTTTTTTCCCTTAAACTTAAAACCCTATCAATAATTAGTGTTACTAGTAATACTTCTATAGGTGTAAAAGCAATGTCACCAAGCAAATAAATAAAAATATGATATGTATCCCTAAAAATTAAAAAATGAATAAAATAAATTAAAGCCGAAGTAAAAATTAAAATTAAGCCTAAAATAATCTGCCAACTAAGCCTTTTCATTTTAAATTTTATTCACTCCTTTATTAAGTTTTTAATTGTAATTTTTTTAAAAATAAAGTAATTTTAACTTGTATCAATTTTAAACTAAAAATCAAATTTTAACTACAAATGGATACTAAAGATTTTGAAAATCTTATAGAGGATATTATAAAAAGTATTCCAAATAATTTTAAAAATAAAATTGAAAACTTAAGCATTATAATTGATGATGAAAATATACCTAAGTCTTCTAAAAGTAACCCATATGATAATAAAATCACTTTAGCAATTTACCATGGAGTTCCTAATACCAAAAGACATCATGGAAAACCATTATTTCCAGACAAAATAATAATATATAAAAAGGCTATTGAGTCCATTTCTAATACAGAAAATGAACTTATTAAAAATACAAGAAGAGTTGTCTTGCACGAGCTGGGCCATTATTTTGGTCTTGATGAAAAGAGGTTGTCAGAACTAGGTTATTAAGAAAAACTTATGCTATATTTATGCTATAAATAAATAGCTTTACAATATAAAATTTCTTTTTTTAAATAGTTTCATACAAATACTACAAACTTTTTCATCATATAATTTACCACTATTTTTAGAAATTTCTTCTAAAGCTTTTTCAATACCCAATGTAGGCCTATAAGGCCTATGACTGGCCATTGCTTCAATAACGTCAGCAACAGCTATAATCTTAGCTTCAAGCAATATTTCATTATTTTTTATTCCTTTAGGATAACCTGAGCCGTCAATTCTTTCATGATGTTGAAGTATAATCTCTTTTATCGGCCATGGAAATGCAATATCTTTAACAATTTTGTAGCTATTTTCAGGATGGGTTTCTAACAATTTAGATTCAATGTATGATAATTCGCCTGGTTTATTCAAAATTGAAGGTGGAATGTTAATTTTGCCTATATCGTGAATTAAAGAAGCATATTTAATAGCTTTGACTTTTTCATCAGGCAAACCCATTTCTTTTGCAATTGCTATAGACAGCTTACTAACCTTGCTTTGATGATTATATGTATAAGGGTCCTTTATTTCTACTAGATTCGCCATCAACTTTATAGTTTGGTCAAACAAATCCGTTATTTTTTTTATATAATTATGCTGGTCAGTAAAATCTATTACAGTTGATACCATTAAATCTTGTGTATAAACCGGAATATTTACTGCATTGACATAACCAATAGTACCATTTTTTTTAGTAATCCTAATATCATTCCATCTCATTTTTGCTGGATTTTTACTTGCAATACCTTCTAAAACCATTTTCTTTATTTTTTCTCTATAATCTTTTTCTGGGTAAACTTTATTAAAAAATGTTTCAATATCTATTAGCTCATCTGTTGGCCAACCATAAATTTTCGAAAAAGCCTTATTAATAAATAGCACTTTCCCATCACTTATTCTGTTTGTAGCAATTCCTATTGGCAGTTTTTCCAAAATCAAATTAATAAGAAAATTTGTTTTTTTTAACTGCTCTTTTTCAACATTTAAAGCTTCTGAAAGATTTTTAATATGAGTAATATCAGTAATATAACCTTCCAATAAATGTAAGCCATTTTTTAGAGTTGCTACAGATTGACCTATTTCATAAACCCATTTAACTTTGCCGCTTTTTGTCACAATTCTGTAACTTAAAGAATACTTTTTATTTTTTTTTATACCATTTAAAACTTTTTCTCTTACATGATTTTTATCTTCAGGGTAAATAATATCTTCATAACTTAAAATGCTGTTAAAAGCTAATTCTGATTCTTTATAACCAGTTAATGATTTACAAGCTTTATTTATATAAAGCACTGTCCAGTTTTTATCATCTAAACACAAGTAAACCATTTCTAGCAAATTATTTATTAGTACTGTTGAAAATCCTCTATTATTTTTTAAGTAGTTTTTTACTTTACGTATTTTAACGCTGTTTGAATCGCTGCTGTACGCAATATCATATAAATCTTGTAAGTAATATAATTTTTGTAAATTTAAATTTTTTAGTTTCATTTTTATCAATAAATATTTTCAAATATTAATAAATTGACCTATATTTTATAAATATAATTAATTCATATATAAAATACTTTTATACTTTTATATTATGATATTATAAAATTAATAAAAATTATATTTTTTTAAAAAATTTTTTCAATTAACATGTTTTTTCATTTAAAGTACTTACAATAATTTATATTAAAGTTTATAATGTATAATAACTTACTTACTAAATATTTTTCATTTAAATTATAATATAAATTTTAATTTATTAAAAATTTATATTGATATTTTTGAAAAAAATGTGTTATAATGAGTCCAGTTAAAAAAATTTATATTAACTTTTTTAACTTAAAAGTCGATAATATAATAAAAAGGTAAAAATAACATAATTATCAATATAATTATAAAATTATAAAAATGATAAATATAATAAAATTAATTTAATAAAAGAGGTGTTAAAATGGCAGATTACGATAAATTTATAAATACAAATGAAGATAAACCTGAAGTAAAATTAAAAATACCTCAGGAATTACCCCTGCTTGCACTTAAAAATAGTGTGGTGTTTCCATTTATTTCTACACCGTTAGTTGTAGGCAGAAAAAAGTCAATTGAAGCAATAAATAGTGCTTCAAGAGAACATAAAATAATTGTTGTAGTAGCACAGAAAGTTGAAGGAAAAGAAATCATAGATAAGGATGATCTTTATGAAGTTGGCACTGCCTGCGCTATAAAACAAGTTGTAAATGTTGCAAGCGATGAATTGAAATGCCTTGTTGAGGGTTTATTTAGAGTTAAAATTAAATATTTTACTCAAACTGAACCATATTTTAGAGTTTTTACTGAAATTCTTGAAGATGAGCCTTATACCATGAATGAAGAAATTGAAAATTTAAATACAACTATTAGGGTCCAAGTTGAAAAATTTATACAGCTAGGCATACCGCTTCCTACAACTTTTGTTGTAGCAGCTACAAACATATCAAAACCAGAGGTACAGGCTGATTTATTTGCATCTTATTTACTTTCTGAAACAAGTCAAAAGCAAGCAATACTTGAAGAAACTAATATTGAAAAAAGATTAAAAAAATTAACAGAATTTTTATCTGAAGAGTTACGCAGATTTGAAATTCAATCTCAAATTAGAGATAAGGTACAAAAAGAAGTTGGAAAAACCCAGCGGGAATATTACTTAAGACAACAACTAAAAGCAATTAAAGAAGAATTGGGGGAATCAGACGAGTCAATTGAAATGATAAATGAGCTTGAAAAAAAGCTTGAAAAAAAGAAAATGCCAAAAGAAGCTTACCAGAAAGTTAAAAAAGAAATAAAAAGACTGGAGAGCATGAGCAGCATGTCTCCTGAATATTCATATATTAGGACATATATTGATTGGATGCTTGAAGTTCCATGGTCAGAAAAAACAAAAGATGTATTGGATATAAAAAAGGCAAAAAAAATACTCGACGGAGATCATTATGATTTAGAAAAAGTAAAAGAACATATACTTGATTACCTGGCTGTAAGAAAGCTTAAAGGCAAAAGTACAAAAGGTCCTATTCTTTGTTTTGTTGGCCCTCCAGGAGTTGGTAAGACTTCTTTAGGTCAGTCAATAGCAAAAGCAATGGGCAGAAAATTTATAAGAATGTCAATTGGCGGCATAAGGGACGAGGCTGAAATTAGAGGACATAGAAGAACATATGTTGGTGCATTGCCAGGAAGAATAATACAAGGCCTTGCCCAAGTAAAAACCAATAATCCAGTATTTATGCTTGATGAAATAGATAAAGTTGGTGCAGATTTTAGGGGTGACCCATCCTCAGCATTGCTTGAGGTATTGGACCCTGAACAAAACAATTCATTTAGAGACCATTATTTAGAAGTTCCATATGATTTATCTAATGTAATGTTTATAACTACAGCAAATATACTTGATACTATTCATCCAGCATTAAGAGATAGAATGGAAATTATAGAAATTCCAGGTTATAGCTCTGAAGAAAAGATTCACATTGCAGAAAAATTTTTAATACCTAAACAGATGGAAGAACAAGGTGTTAAAAAATATAATATTCGCTTTAACCATGAAGCTATTATGTTTCTAATTGAAGAATACACTCGAGAAGCAGGTGTAAGAAATTTAGAGCGTGAAATTGGAAATGTGTTTAAAAAAATTGCAAGAGAAATACTGGAAGGCAAAGAATATCCTAAAGTAATTACAAAAAATAAAATCAGACAATATTTAGGCGTGCCAAAAATACAACCAAGTGAAATCGAAGACAAAAACAGGATTGGTGTTGCAACAGGTCTTGCATACACACCTGTTGGTGGAGATATTATTTTAATTGAATCCACACATTATAAAGGTAATGGCAACTTAATTTTAACTGGCAGTCTTGGTGAGGTTATGAAAGAATCTGCAAAAGCAGCAATAAGCTACGTCCATTCTAAAGCTGCTGAATTTGGAATAAATGAAAATATATTTAATAAAACCGATATTCATATTCATGTACCTGCTGGAGCTATTCCAAAAGATGGTCCATCTGCCGGTGTTGCAATTACAACTTCTTTGGTTTCAGCATTTACAGGTATTCCAGTTTTAAGAGATGTTGGCATGACAGGAGAAATCACATTGCGTGGAAGAGTTTTGCCTATTGGTGGATTAAAAGAAAAATTACTTGCAGCAAAAAGAGCAGGATTAAAAAAAGTGTTGCTTCCCGCTAAAAATAAAAAAGATTTGGAAGAAATACCTCAAAATATATTAAAAGGTT
>JACVJA010000016.1 GCA_015661035.1 Candidatus Calidifonticultor daggyaiensis
GACTCCTTTATCATTTTATTTTGCTAAATACCCAATACCGATTGTTATTGCTTCATTTGTTTTAGCAGTATTAACTTTTATTGCTCATAGGGATAATATAAAAAGGTTAATTAAAAAGGAAGAAAAAAAATTAAAGCAGAAAGGGGAATAATTTATGGATTTTGAAATTGGAAGAGGAAAAATTGCCAGAAGAGCTTATGGATTTGATGAAATTGCTATAGTCCCAAGTAGAAGAACTAGAGACCCTGAAGATATAGATATATCTGCTAAAATTGGTAATTTTAATATAAAAATACCTATTCTTGCCTCTGCAATGGATGGGGTTGTAGATGTAAAATTTGCAGTTCAATTGCATAATATTGGCGGTATAGCGGTATTAAATTTAGAGGGGATACAGACAAGATATGATAATGCTGATGAAATGCTTGAAAAAATTGCTAGTTTTAAAGATTCAGAAGCTACAAGGAAGATGCAAGAGATTTATAGTGAACCAATTAAGGAAGAATTAATTTATAAAAGAATCCAGCAAATAAAGCAACAAGGTGCAATTGCAGCTGCTTCATTAACTCCTCAAAGAGTCGTTAAATATTTTAAAATTGCAATAGATGCTGGACTAGATATTTTAGTAATTCAAGGAACAGTAATTAGTGCAGAGCATGTAAGCAGTAGCAGGGAACCGCTTGATTTAAAAAAATTTATACCTAATTGTCCTATACCTGTAATTGTTGGTGGTTGCTGCTCATTTTCTTCAGCATTACATTTAATGCGAACAGGCGCTGTTGGAATTCTTGTAGGTGTTGGACCGGGAGCCGCTTGCACTACAAGGCAAGTTTTAGGTATTGGTGTGCCTCAGGCTACAGCCATTGCTGAAGCTGCAGCAGCACGTTCTCGGCATTTAGAAGAAACTGGAAAATATGTCCAAGTTATTGCTGATGGAGGCATGAGAACTGGTGGAGATATAGCAAAAGCTATTGCATGTGGGGCTGATTTAGTAATGATTGGTGCACCGTTATCTAGAGCAAAAGAAGCTCCTGGAAGAGGGTTTCATTGGGGTATGGCAACATTTCATCCTGACCTTCCAAGGGGAACTAGGGTAAAAACAGATGTAGTTGCTACTCTTGAGGAGATATTAATAGGGCCAGCACATGAAAATGATGGTACTTTAAACTTATGCGGAGCATTAAGGACTTCAATGGCTACTTGTGGTTACATGAATATTAAAGAATTTCAAAAAGCAGAAATTGTGATAGCTCCATCAATAAGAACGGAAGGTAAGTTTCATCAACAAGCTCAAAAAGTAGGTATGGGTTAATAAAAAAAAGTAGGTATGGGTTAATAAAAAATAAGTTTAATTAAGTAAACGAATAAAATACTTTATTAGAAATGGATAAAATATTAGTTTTAGATTTTGGTGGACAATATAGTCAGCTAATTGCAAGAAGAGTAAGAGAGCTAAGGGTTTACTCTGAACTAATACCTTATGATACGCCTATCGAGCAAATTAAAGAAAGGAAACCTTGTGGGCTTATATTTTCTGGCTCACCAAGCAGTTTGGTAAAAAATAAAAATAATAAAGCTCCATTAATTTCAACTGAAATTTTTAATCTAAATGTACCTATTTTAGGGATATGTTATGGCATGCAGATGATAGCATATTTATTAGGTGGTAAAATAACTGCATCAGGAAATAATGAGTTTGGTAGAACTAATGTTAATTTAGATTTAAAATCTACACTTTTTAATGGTTTAAGACAAAACGAGATTTGCTGGATGAGTCATAAAGACAGTGTATCTGTTTTACCAAAAAACTTTAAAGTTATAGCATCCACACCTTCTCTTCCAATTGCAGGTTTTGAAAATGATAAAGGCGATATTTTTGGTATACAATTTCATCCAGAAGTAATCCATACACCTTCAGGTATGGAAATATTAAAAAATTTTTTATTTAAAATTTGTGGATGTTTACCAACTTGGACCATGGTTTCAATTATTGAAAGCCAAGTAGAAATAATCAGAAATCAGGTAAAAGATGGTAATATTATTTGTGCTTTGAGTGGAGGAGTTGATTCTACTGTTGCAGCAGTTTTAGTGAACAAAGCTGTTGGAAAGAAATTAACTTGTATCTTTGTTGACCATGGGCTTTTAAGATATGGTGAAGAAGAACAGGTAATAAAAACCTTCAAAAAAAATTTTAAAATTAATTTAGTTTATATAAATGCAAAAGAAAGGTTTCTATTAAAATTAAAAGATATAGTTGACCCAGAACAAAAGAGAAAAATTATTGGAAATGAATTTATAAGAGTTTTTGAAGAGCAAGCAAAAAAAATAAAGCATGTTGAATATTTAGTACAAGGAACTTTATATTCTGATGTTATTGAAAGCGGGACACGTGATGCAGCAAAAATTAAATCTCATCATAATGTTGCAGGTTTGCCAAAGGATATGCAGATTAAATTAATAGAGCCTTTAAGACAGTTATTTAAAGATGAAGTTAGGAAAATAGGTATTGAACTTGGTTTGCCTGAAGAAATTGTTAGACGACAGCCTTTTCCTGGGCCTGGCCTTGCAATTAGAATAATTGGGGATGTTACTGAAGAGAGATTAGAGATTTTAAAAAAAGCAGACAAAATAGTAATTGATGAAATTAAAAGAGCAGGTTTATATGAAAAAATATGGCAATCATTTGCAATATTGCCAATAATAAAAAGTGTTGGTGTAATGGGAGATGAAAGAACTTATGCTTATCCTATCGTAATTAGAGCTGTATCAAGCGAAGATGCAATGACTGCTGATTGGGTTAAACTACCATATGAAGTGCTTGAAAGAATGAGTAATAGAATTATAAACGAAGTTCAGGGGGTAAACAGGGTTGTATATGATATAAGCTCTAAACCTCCAAGCACAATTGAATGGGAGTAGAGTTTTGAACAGTAGTCGAATTATATTCGTAATAAAAATAAAAAATATTAAAAGATATTAATAATAAAAAAACAAGGAAGTGAGCTAAGCAATGCAAAGTGAATTTGAAGAAAAATTAAAAAATTATCGAAATGAAATAGATAAAATTGATGAAAATTTAGTGAATTTATTAAATAAGAGGGCTGAAGTTGTTTCAAAAATTAAAAAACTAAAAGAAAAGTATAACATGCCTTTATATGATGCTAAAAGAGAAGAAGATTTAATTAATAATATTGTAAAGTATAATAAGGGCCCACTCTATAATGATAATATAATACAAATTTTTGAGTCTATTTTAAGAAATGTGCAGATACTTGAAAAAGATGAAACGTTATAGAAGGGTATTTGATATATGGAAGATAAAAATAAAAAACAACAAGTTGATAATCAGCAAAAAGACTTAGCTAGAACAAATAGTGGTTCTAAGGGTATAAAAAGACAAGCTGAATTAATTAAAGAAGGCTTTATTACTATTATTGCAGGTCCATGTGCTGTGGAGAGCTGGGAACAAATTAATACAATTGCTTCCTTGGTTAAAGATTGTGGTTTGACTTATTTAAGAGGAGGAGCTTATAAGCCTAGAACCTCTCCTTATAGTTTTCAAGGGTTAGAAAGGAAAGGTTTAGAATATATTAAGGAAGTTTCAGATATATACCAATTAAAAACAGTCACTGAAGTTACGGATGCTGATACAGTTGAACAGGTTGCAAAATATGTAGATGTTCTTCAAATAGGTACTAGAAATATGTCTAATTTTGCCTTGTTAAAAAAAGTTGGTAGAGTAGCTAACCAAATGAATAAGTCTGTAATTTTAAAAAGAGGTTGGGGTTCAACAATAAAAGAGTGGCTTTTAGCAGTTGAGTATATTACTTCTGCTGGAGAAGTTGAAATTGTTTTATGTGAAAGAGGCATTAGAACCTTTGAACCTTATACAAGATTCACTTTAGATTTATCTGCAGTTCCTGTTATAAAAAAGCTTAGTAAATTACCTATTATTATTGACCCATCACATGCGGTTGGACAAAGCGATTTAGTAATACCTATGAGCCGAGCTGCAATTGCAGTTGGAGCAGATGGGCTTATTGTGGAAGTCCATACTGACCCCGAAAAAGCTTTATGTGATGGTCAACAAGCTTTAAATGCAAAACAAATTAGAGAATTGTTAGCTCAAGTTAGTTATATTGCCGATTTTTTTGGCAAAAAAATAAGGTAGTTTTTTGTAAAATTTTAAAAATTTTTCTCATATTTACATAACATATTTACAAATTTTATCTTAATTAATATATTTAATTAAATATATTTAAATTTGTGTTTTGCAGTGGATTTAGAAAAATACTTAAATGAACAACAACTTCAAGCTGTTAAAGCAATTGGTAGCCCACTTTTAATAATAGCTGGTGCTGGGAGCGGTAAAACAAGAGTTTTAACTTATAAAATTGCCTACCTTATTAAAGAAGTAGGTGTTGATCCTTTTAAAATTCTTGCTATTACTTTTACTAATAAAGCTGCAAAGGAGATGAAAAAAAGAGTTATTGAACTCGTTGGTAAAATTGGTGAATTTATGTGGATTAGTACCTTTCATTCTTTTTGTGCCCGTATTTTAAGAGTAGAAATTAGTAAAATCGGGCTTTCACCAAATTTTGTGATATATGATGAAGAAGACCAGTTAAATCTAATTTTAAAATGTCTTTCCGAGCTTGATATTGATAGCAAAAGATTCCCTCCAAGGGCAATAAGTGCTGTAATTTCTGATGCCAAGAACAAGCTTATTGATTATGATACTTTTAATAAAAAGGCTATAGATTATTATGAAAAAATAGTTGCGAAGATTTATCCTGTTTATCAGAAAAAGCTTATTTCTGCAAATGCTTTAGATTTTGATGATTTGCTCATGTATATGGTTGATTTATTAAAAAATTTCCCAGAAGTTAAAGAAAAGTATCAGAAAATGTTTAAATATATTTTAGTAGATGAATTTCAGGACACTAATTTAGCTCAAAATGAATTAGTTATTCTACTTGGAGAAAAATATAAAAATGTTTATGTAGTAGGAGATGATGATCAAAGCATTTATAGTTGGCGTGGTGCAGAAATCGAAAATATCATTAATTTTGATAAGAATTTTAAGAATATAAAAATAATAAAATTAGAGCAAAACTATAGGTCGACAAAAAATATATTAAATGCAGCTAATTTTTTAATCTTAAATAATGAAAATAGGAAAAAAAAGAAACTTTGGACTAATAATGAGCAAGGAGAATTAATTTCTAAATATACTGCTATTGATGAAAAAGAAGAAGTAAGATTTGTTATAAAAAAGATAAAACAACTAATGAAAGAAAGAAAAAAAACTTATAAAGATTTTGCAATATTTTATAGGACAAATGCACAATCAAGAGCAGTCGAGGAAATATTTATCAAAGAAAATATACCTTATAAAATATTTGGTGGCTTACGTTTTTATGATAGAAAAGAAATTAAGGATATTTTGGCTTATTTAAAGATAATTTCAAATCCGCATGATATTATAAGTTTATTAAGAATTATAAATGTTCCAGCCAGAAAAATTGGTAAATCTACAATTAGTGAAATTGAAAAGTTCGCTGTTGCAAATAAAATTACTTTTATTGAAGCATTGCACAGAAATACAGAAATTAACTCTTTAAATCAATCTTCAAAAAAGAGATTAAATGATTTTATTGAGCTTATTTCAAGTTTTAGGGATTTTACATCAGAAAATAACTTAGAAAAGCTTGTTGAATATATCTGGGATAAAACTGGTTACTTAAAAGAACTTGAGTATGAAAATACCATTGATGCTTTGAATCGAATAGAAAATTTAAAAGAATTTTTAACTGTTGTAAAAGAGTTTGAAAATAGAGTTAGCTTAAAAAGTTCTGAACTCATCTTTAAAGGTGAAGTTAATTTTGAGCTACAAAATCAATTGGATAACCAAAGTCAAAATGGCTTAACAAAATTAGATAATTTCTTACAAGAAATATCTTTAATTTCAGATATTGATAATTACGATGATGCTATTGATGCAGTTGTTTTAATGACACTTCATAATGCAAAAGGCTTGGAATTTCCTGTAGTTTTTATAATTGGTATGGAAGAGGGAATTTTTCCTCATTCTAGGAGTTTTAATAGTTTAGCTGAGCTTGAGGAAGAAAGAAGATTATGTTATGTTGGTATAACCAGGGCAAAAGAAAAAGTATTTTTAACTTGTGCTTTAAGTCATAGCATTTATGGTGATACAAGTTTTAGGACAATATCAAGATTTATTAAAGAAATACCGCAAGATTTAATCTTTGATGAAAATATTGAAGAGGAAAAGCAAAGTAAAACTAATAATTTAAGTTCAACAAAATTTTATTATGATTATTCAAAAAATAAGTTTTTTAAAGATAATTTTAAAAATCAGGATTTATGGGGTGATTATGCTTCTAGTGAAGAGATTGTATTTATTGATTATAAGCCGGGCGATTTAATTGAGCATAAAATGTGGGGTAGAGGTGAAATTTTAAAAGTTAAAAAATTAAAAGCTGATGTTGAAATTGATGTGTTGTTTGAAAGTGTTGGTTTAAAGCATCTTCTTGTAAGCTTTGCACCAATTAGAAAAATTATTAAATAGAAAAATTATTAATAATATTTTTTTAAAATGGAACATTCTCATAATTATAATGATTTCCATAGTCACACTAATACAAAAGTAGATTCTTCTAAAATTGAGCATAACCATCCATTCAGAGAATTGGAGAGAAAAAGACTTTTAATTGCTATTATTTTAACATCATTAATGATGATTGCTGAAATTATTGGCGGGGTGTTTTCTAAAAGTCTTGCTTTATTAAGTGATGCTGGGCATATGTTTACCCATGCATTTGCGTTGATTGTTAGCCTAACTGCAATAGTTTTTGCATGTAGACCAGCTTCAAAAGAGAAAAGTTTTGGTTTTTATAGAGCAGAAATTATAGCAGCTTTGCTTAATGGTTTAACTTTAATTTTAATTAGCGGTTTTATTTTTTTTGAAGCATACAAAAGAATAATTGAACCTAAGCCGATAAAAACCGTTGAAATGCTTTTAATTGCAATAATAGGGCTAGTAATTAATATTATTACAGCTGTAATTCTCTGGAAAGCTAGCAAAGAAAGTTTAAATGTTAAAAGTGCATTTATTCATATGATTGGTGATGCTGGTTCTTCAATTGGTGTTGTAATAGGGGCTATTATTATTTATTTCACTAAATTTTATTTAGTAGATCCAATTTTATCTGCTTTAATAGCAGTTTTAATATTAGTTTGGGCTTTTTCTCTAATAAAGGACTCAATAAGAGTTTTGATGGAATTTACTCCCAAAAATATTAATTTAGAATTATTAAAAAAAGATTTACTGTATCAAGACAACACTATTAAAGATGTTCATGACTTACATGTATGGGAAATAACTTCAGGAATATACTGCCTTACAGCACACTTAGTAATTGAAGATGTTTATATAAGCAAAACTGAAAAACTTTTGAATAAAATTAGTGATTTTCTAGAAGAAAAATACAATATTGTACACCCAATAATTCAACTAGAATCTGGAGATGAATTCAAACATAAGTATACTTGTAATTTAAAAAAAATTAATTAAGTTTTTTAATACAAATTATTAAAAAAATGGTAGTACCTAAAATTTTGTTGTAAATAATAGAAATACATAGACACCTACTTTAAAATAATTAAAATAATTATTATCTTAAAAATAGGATTCATGCTATTTTTAGATTTTTTCCATATAATGTTCTATAATAATTTTAATTCCAATTCCAATTAAGATTAATCCTCCAACTAATTCTGCTTTGCCTGGAAGAATTTTTGAAGCTTTATTGCCAATATAATAACCTAAAATAGATATTAAAAATGTTAATAAGCCTATAATTAATATAGAAATAATAACTGGCATATCTAATAAAGCTAAACTAAAACCAACAACTAGTGCATCTATACTTGTAGCTAAAGATAAAATTATTAATGTGTAGTTGTTTAAAATATTTTTTTGTTTTTGATCTTCTTTTTTAAATGACTCTATTATCATTTTTATGCCAATAGCTAAAAGAAGAATAAAAGCTACCCAGTGAGTGAAATTAAAAATTATTTTTTTAAGGATATTTCCAATTGATAAACCAATAAGAGGCATCAAGGCTTGAAAAATACCAAAAAAGCCTGCAATTTTTAAAGCGTTTTTAAGCCTGTGTTTTTTAATGCTTGAACCGCCTGAAATAGCTACTGCAAAACAATCAAATGAAAGGCTAAGCCCGATTAATATTATTTCAAATAAAATTTTAAACATTAAAAATTTTTAATTTTTTTAATTTTTAAAATATTAAAATAACCTCATAGAAAGTTCAATAATTTTTTAACATCTTCCTCCTTGCCTTCTGTAGTAGTTATCACCATCACTGCTTTACTTGATTGTTTTGCCTTTCTGTAAGACCTGTAAACGGATAATAGTACTTGTTCGTGATCTTTTTCTATTAGATGCAAATTTTTTTTAATATTATTTTGTGATATCTTTTGCGTCATCTCTTCTTCTGACCAGATTATAGTGCTCAAAGGTGTTATTTTGAAATTAATTTTTTTTCTTTTTAGGTTATCCCAAAAAATATTTAAGGTTTCATCAATTTTGCAATCTCCTATTGGGTAAATACTGACTTGTAGCAAAATCATTGTTTCTCTCCTAGATTTTATTTCTTTAATTTATTTCTTATATTTATTTTTAATATTTTTAAATGACAAAATTATAAAACCTCTGAAATTCTTTATAATAGCATTTCTAATATTTTTTCTTTTATGCTATTAAAAATTGGACTTGTAAATGTATGAGCATCTCTTGGTCTTTTTATGTCTATGTTGAATACATCTTTTATTATTGCTGGTCTTTTTGACAGCAAATAAATCTTATCTGAAAGAAATATAGCTTCATCGATGTCATGAGTAATAAATAAAATAGATGCTTTAATTTTTTCCCAAATTTCAAGAAGCCATATTTGCATTTTTCTTCGAGTGATTGCATCTAGACTACCAAAAGGTTCATCAAGTAGCATA
Organism: Candidatus Calidifonticultor daggyaiensis; assembly: GCA_015661035.1. Taxonomy (GTDB): domain Bacteria; phylum Actinomycetota; class Humimicrobiia; order Humimicrobiales; family Humimicrobiaceae; genus Calidifonticultor; species Calidifonticultor daggyaiensis. Next base: position 9,052 of record JACVJA010000016.1, read on the forward strand.
ATGTCGCTTGCAAATAAGTAAGTCCGTAAAAGCGCTGCTCTTTGACGCATGCCGCCAGATAATTGGCTTGGGTAGTTATTTTCAAATCCCTCTAGGCCAAAAATAGGCAAGTGGTGTTTAATAATACTATATGCTTTTTTTTTATTGTAGCCTTTAATTATTAATGGAATTGCTAAATTACCCATAACAGTACTCCAAGGAAACAAAAGGTCCTTTTGGTGCATATAGCTTACTCTTCCTGTTTTACCGTTATATAATTTTCCATCAATTATAACCTCACCAATGTCAGGTTTTTCAAGTCCAGCTATTATGTCAAATAAGGTACTTTTTCCACATCCGCTAGGACCTAATATTGTGACAAACTGATTTTTATATAGTTTTATAGAAATATCTTCTAAGGTCTTTAAGTTTATAAAAGTTTTTTTAATCTTTTTAGTTTCAAGTAATAAATTATTCTCGTTCATTTTAATATCTTTAATATTTGAAAAAATTTTTTATACTTTAAGGCAAGTATTCATTTGTAAATGCTTTTTCTGATTCTAATTTTTTATTAATTAAATTATTTTCATACATCCAATTTGAAAAAGTGTCCCAAACTTTCTTATCCATAATTCCCCATTTATGCACACCTGCCATATACTGATTTGCTAAATACTTTTGGCTTGCCAATACTATTTCTTTATCTAGTTCAGGAGCTGATTGCAATAAAATCATTGCTGCCTCTTGATAGTTATTAATTGCAAATTTGTATCCTTTTTCTGTTGCTTTTAAAAATTTTTTAACAATATCAGGATGATTATTTAACGTGTTTTCGCTTGTTATTATTAAAGGGGTATAAAAATCAAGTTGACTATCTAAATCTTGCAGGAGTAGAAAGTTAATTTTAAAATTTTTTATTTCTGCAGCAACACCGTCCCACCCATAATAAATCCAAGTAAAGTCAACATCTTTAGTAACACTTGTGAAAAAATCAGCAGCTCCAATGTTTACAATTTCAAGTTTATTAAAATCGGCGCCATATTTTTTCATTAGACCTTTTAAGACTGCTTCTTCCATAGGTGATCCCCATCCACCATATTTTTTATATTCAAAATCCTTTGGAGATTTGATGTTTTTTTCAACAGGTGATGCAAACCCAGAGGTATTGTGCTGAATTATTGCTGCAATTGCAACTATAGGAAGCGGGTTTTCTGCAGTTCTGGCATAAGTAACCTGCTCCTGATAACTTATACCAAAATCTCCTTGATTAGCAGCAATTAAGTCAGCGCTGCCACCTTCAGAAGGTTGTATAATTTCTACATCTAAACCTTCTTCTTCATAATATTTATTGCTTTTTGCTACATAAATTCCTGTATGATTAGTATTTGGTACCCAATCTAAAATTACTGTAATTTTTTGTAATTCCCCTTCTTTAACAGCTTGTTTAGCAGTTTGTTCATTAATTTGTTGTGTTTCTTTATCAACACTGGTTTTAGAGCTACTTTCTTTAATGGTTGAACAATTAATAATAGATACAGTACTAAAAATTATTACTATGGCAGTTAAAAATGTTGCTACTCTAGTAAAATGGTCCTTAAAGTTAAGATTTTTAGATTTTTTAAACATTTAAACCTCCTTTTTAAATTTCTTCATTATAATAACCTTCATCTATCCTTAACCAAGGAATCACTTTTTTTTCTAAAAATTCAATAAGTTTTAGAAGTCCAATTGATAATAATACTACCACCAAAATAGAGGCAAAAACTCTATCAGTTGCAAAAGAATGCTTTGCCCTTATCATATAAACGCCAAGACCAATTTTGCCTCCAACCCATTCTGCAATTGTTGCTCCCATAATAGAATAAGTTGCAGCAATTTTAAGACCAGAAAAAAAACTTGGAAGTGAAGATGGGATTTTTACGAACCTATAAATTTGTATTTTTTTTGCACCCATTGAACGCATTAAATCTATTAATTCTTTATCAGTGCCAATTAGCCCTTGCAAAAAACTGATTGTAATTGGAAAAAAACAAATCAATATTACAATAATTATTTTAGGCAAATAACCATAGCCAAACCAGATGATAAATAAGGGTGCTAATATTATGATTGGTATTGTCT
>JACVJA010000017.1 GCA_015661035.1 Candidatus Calidifonticultor daggyaiensis
TGAAAAAACTTGCAAAAGAAATAATAATGCTTATGGCCTCTGAATTTGGACCCCTTGAAATACTTAGAAAAATTTCAGATCCTTTGTGGTTTCAGGCTCTTGGATGTGTTTTGGGTTTTGACTGGCATTCAAGTGGTCTTACTACAACAGTATGCGGAGCTTTAAAAGAAGCAGTCAAGGGCATAGAAAAAGATATAGGACTGTATATTGCTGGCGGTAAAGGTGCAACATCAAGAAAAACCCCATTAGAGATTGAGCAGATTCAAAATTTAACTGGTAATAATTTGAAATTTTTAATTTACTCCAGTAGGATGACAGCAAAAGTAGATAATAATGCCTTGCAAGATGGGTATCAGCTTTATCACCATACATTCTTTTTTACCCCGGCTGGTAAAAAATGGGCTGTTATCCAACAAGGAATGAATGAAACTAACAAAATGGCTAGGAGATATCATTGGCTGGGTGATGAAAATATAAATTTTGTATTTGAACCACATTCAGCTATCTGCTGCAGCCAAAGGTCTAATGTAATGAATCTTATATCAAAAGATAGTATAAAATGTCAGGAAACAATTACAGAGCTTGCTAATCAAAATCCAAAATCTACTTTAAAAGATTTTATGCTTTTAAAAAAAGTTTTAGAAAAAAATTATAATACTAACAATTATAATACTAACAATTATAATACTAACCCTACGGAAAATAATATTCATTTTTTGCCAACAAGGCACTCCATATTATCATCAGACATTGATCAAAATAGAATCAAAAAAATACTTTTATCAACTTATGAAAGAAAACCTACAAACTTTGAACAGCTTTTATCCTTGTCAGGTGTAGGTCCAAAAACTATTAGATCGCTTGCTTTAATTTCAGAATTAATTTATGGAGTAAAATATAGTATAAAAGACCCTGCAAGATTTTCCTTTGCACATGGAGGAAAAGATGGAATACCATACCCTGTTGATAGACAAACTTATGATAAATCAATTCAAATCCTGCATAAAGCCATTAAAGAGTCAAAATTAGGTAAAAATGAAAAAATTATTGCAATTAAAAGATTATACTCTTTTATTAAGCCTTTTTCGCACTGACAGCTGCAACGAATTCCTTTGCTGCACTTGAAGCATCAGGCGCATAAAGCTCTATGCCATACATGTCTGCAAAGTGCCTTGTAACGGGCGCACCTCCTACAGCTAAAACTATACCTCTTCTTAAACCTGCCTCTTCAATTGCTTTAATATGATTTGGAATATTTGCTAGCGTAGTAGTTAAAAGGCCGGAAAAAGCAACTATATCTGGCTTATATTGTCTTATTGCATCAACAAATTTTTGATAATCAACATCTATCCCTAAATCAATAACTTTAAAGCCTTGACCTTCAGCCATGGTAATAACTAGGTTTTTACCTATATCATGCAAATCCCCTTTTACTGTACCAATTACAATTGTACCTTTTTCACTAATATGCTCACTGCCCTTAAGTAAAGGCTTGATAACTTCCATTGCAGTTTTCATTGCTTTTGCAGATAAAAGCATATCTGGCATATATAGCTCACCTGTTGCAAATTTATCACCAACTTCAACCATTGCAGCAGAAAGACCTTTATTTATTATATCCTCCAACGAGATATTGTTGTTAATTGCTGATTTTACAATATCTTGTATCTCTTTATAATTTCCCTTTAAAACAGCTTCGTAAACAGCTTCTATGCTTGACATAAAACCTACCTTTCTAAAAATTATTTAAAATTAGCATAAAATAATTTTTTTCTAAAAATATTATGTTTTTTAATAATATTTTAATAGAATCCAGACTTTTGTATAGCTTTTAGAATAATAAAAATTAATATATTCCGTACTTATGTATAGCATTAAAATATGCAATTATATTTTCATGAGGTATATAATTTACAAGTGAATGGGAACAAGTTGCAACATAGCCATATCCTGGTTTTAAAACCTCCATATGTTCTTTTACATCTTTATCTACATCTTCAGGTGTACCTTTAGAAAGCGGAAACTCAATATCTACATTACCAGAAAGACAAAGCCTTGAGCCAAATCTTTTTTTATAGTCCCTATAATCAATACCGTAAGGATCCATTGGGTTAAGACAATCAAGACCCATTTCAATTAAATCTTCAACTATATCATCTATTTTACCATCAGAATGAAACATTATAGGTATATTCGCATCTAATGCGGGCTTAAATATTCTTGCCATTCGTGGGACCCATATTTCTTTAAAGAGCTTTGGCGGAATAAAAAGTCCAGTTTTAAAAGCAACATCATCTCCAATAAAAACAAAATCTACGCCAGAATCTACCAATGCCTTTGTTAATTTCTCAAAATGAATACATGAATCCTCAAGCATATTCTCAACCAAATCTCTGTCTTCATAAACCATCATCATAAAATCATTCATACCCACAACAAATTCATATAGTGTTTGCATCATACAGCCATAAAGTGCTGAAACAGCAACCTTTGAATTTCTTTTTTTAACTGCATCTTTATATTCTTTAACATATCCAACTGTTGATGCAATTGCATTATCTGAATCTAATATTAATTTTTCATAGTCGCTTCTATTTTTTACATCTCTTTTATATGCCGGTACTAAATTACCGTTCTCATCATATCTTTTATAAGGAGTCCATAAACCACCATCAAACATTATTGCATCCTGTCCAATCAAATTACATAAATCAATGTAGTCATCAGGATACATAGGTCTACCTTGTTCAGCATCTGCACCTTTTGCCGGATCTCCTCCGTAGGATAATGTATTACCTGCATATCTTCCTAAAAAAGCTTCAACATGTTTATCTTCAATCAAAACTTCGAAATTTGGCACTCTATCAACTGGCTGCCTTTTAAAAGCTGCAAGCAGCCTTCCTTTATCTGGTTCACCTAAGTACGGTTCAAGAGTTTTATAATTAACCATTGTTTCCTCCAATTAAATATAATAAAAACTTTATCATTTAAAATATTTGGCTAAATACACTAATATAAAAATATTATCAAATATATAGATAACAAAATTAATAAAATTAAATTATAATTAATCTAAGTGAAAAACTTCCTCAAGCCATTCTATTTCAGGACCTAAAATATTTTTATCCTCTTTCACAAAATACTTATCCATATATTTTTGCCATCTTTCATTAACTTCAGTTTTTCCTATAAAATCAAAAGATTTTTTTACATCATCACACTCAAGATAAGCAAAAAGAGTACCGTCTTTTCTAAAAAAAATAGAGTAGTTTTTAATTCCTGAATCTCTGATAACTTTTGCTAATTCTGGCCAAATTTCATCATGAGCCTTTTTATATTCGTCTTTCATCTCAGGTTTCATTCTAAAAACAAAAGCTGCTCTGCCCATAATTTTTCTCCTTTATTCAATTTCATAATAAAATAAACTTAATAAATAATAAATATATTTTTTAAAGTTTTATTAACTTATCAATGGGCAAATATTTAACTTTATAAGCGTTATAAAAAATAAAATTAAAAAATAAAGTAATGATATAGTTTAAATAACTTAATAATAAAAATTATCATAATATTAATTAGACTTATTAAGCTCTCATAATATCAATCAAAAATTAACTAAAAAGTAAATCCATTATAAGATTCATATTATCTGCAAAGTGATAGTCTTTTAAATTCTGGTCAATCTCTTTTTCATATTTCATTAGTCTGTCAGCCAGCTCTTTATATTTCCATGTAAGCTTAACACCTAACTCTAAAGATTTAGCTCTGTCATCTCTTGGAGCAATAATATCAATAGCACACCAACCTTCATAGTCAGTCTTATTTAAATAATAAAAGAACTCCAATATTTCCCAAAAATTAATAGTTCCAAAAATCATGTCAGGATCTGCATCTTTATAATTTTCATTTATATGAATTTGAAAGAGCTTATTGTGGGAATCCAAAAGCATTAAAGATTCAGCTAGATTTTCGTTTGCCATCAATGCATGACCGACATCTAGCGCGCAACCAACATTTTCTAATCCTACATCATTAACTAAAGTTAGGGCTTTACCGGTATCGCTAACATATTGTTTTTGTCTTGGGTCTTTTATTTTAGCTTCAATTGCAATTTTCATATTTTTATCATATTCACCAATTTCCCTTATAGATTCTACAAGCCTTTTCCAACCATCCCTATAATCAACTTGGAATGGATAATCAAAACCATCATGACATGGCCATAAAAGAACACTTTCAGCTTTAACTGCTTTTGCAAAATCAATAGCCTCTTTAAAAGAATCGATTGTTTCACGTCTAATTTTTGGGTCAGAACAGCAAAATGCACCATGCTTAAATTTAGGATCACTCCAAGTAAGACTCGGTGCAACATTTGAAACAATAAGATTATATTCAGCTAATTTTTTTATTAATTTATCCGGGTCTGAAGGAAGCGGTGCTGTAGGGTACAAGGTAAAATTGCCTGTTAAACCTTTGATTTTTGACATAATTTCAAGTTTTTCGTCCAAGCTTAATTCTTCAAAATAACCACCAGGCACATACCTTTCTGCATATGTTCCTAAGCACCATAAATGCGCGTCCACTTTTAGCTTCATTAATTCCTCCAATCCAATTAAAATTATTATAAAATTAACTAATTTTAAAACTATCAATAATTTTATTGAGTTTATTTCTATAATAAGTAAAATTTGAAAAAGTACAGTCTTGAGATACAAAATGATCAATATGAGGAATATATCTTCCTTTTTTTAATAAAATTTTTACAATTTCTAGTTCCGAATCAATTCTACTAAAATTTGAATCCTCGAATAAAACTCTTTTATCAATACCACCCAAAATTTGAAAATTTGGAAAGTTATTTCTGATTCTTAATAAATCATTCCCTGCTGCTCTTTCAAAAGGATACATTCCAGTTATACCAGTTTCAACAATTAAAGGGATTAAATCTTCAACAAAACCATCACTATCAGTCAAAATAATATCAATGTTCATATCTTTTGCAAATTCTACTATTTTTTTATATCTTGGTGTCAAAAATTGCCTGAAATGCTCAGGAGAAATCAAAGAGCCTTTTTTGCCTGCCATATCTTCCCAGATTAATATGCAATCCACCTCTACATCTTTTGCAATTATCCCATAATATTCTAATAAAAATCTTAAGAAAGTATCACAAATGTCATGTATTAATTCAGGATCGTCGTAAAGCATCATCATGTAATTTGTTATACCCATAATTTGTCTTGGAAAACCTAAAAAACCACCATTAGTGCCACCAAGTCTAATTGGAAAATCCCTGTTTTTTAATCTTTCAGTTAATTGATTCCAGTTTGGCGGAAGTCTTTTCTTAATACTGTCAGAATTATAATACTGCTTATATTCATTCCAACTTTGCCTATCTTTTACCGGATGACTAAGTTCCATAGGAAGTGATGTCATATTTATATCATTTTTATTTACAACTCCATATTCATCCTTATAAATTATATAAGTATCTGTCTTATCTATTATTTCAACCTTAAACATAGGGCTGTAATCGACTGGAAATTTTGTTAAATATTGATCAAGCCCAAAAAAAGGTCCAACATTTACATCACCTGCTTTTTCCATTTCAGAGTAAATATTTTTATTTGCCATAATTGCAATACCATCTGATATTTTTTCTGGAATTGGAGATACTTTAGGCAAGCCCTCTTTCAACCATCTTCTTATAGTACCAGCCCAATAGCCAAACTCGACTTTTGGGATTTCAACATTTCTGTAATCACCATCATTCATTTTCATTACTGATAAAAACTTTTCACGAGAGTTCATATTTTGTCCTTTTAAAAAATTAATCTATTATATTTTTTGTGAATCTTATATATCATAAATCAAAAAAACAAAAAGCATTTTAAAAATATTAGAAAGTATTAGACTCTTTCTTTTTAATACAACAATATTTTAATACATCAATAAATGCCTTTTATTCCTGATAGCATCAATGGTAATTACTAAGACTAATAATGCACCCTTAACAACCATTCTTAAATAAACAGGTACATCCAAGAGGACCATGCCATTAGATATTGTTTGGATAATAGCCAGTGCTATAAAAACTCCTAGAAAATTCCCTCTTCCACCTCCTACTACAACTCCACCAAGAACTACTATGGTTAATACTTCTAGTTCTGCACCAGTACCATACTCAGGTCTACCTGAACCTAGTTGCGAAATTAATATTAGTCCACCTATTGCACAAAAAAAGCCTGAAATTACATAAGATATTATTTTTATTCTATCAACTGGTATACCAGCTAATCTTGCAAGTTGTTCGTTGCCTCCAATAGTATAGATATCTCTACCAAAGCGAGTAAATTTTAAAATTAACGTTAAAATAATAAAGGATATAATAATATACAACGTAGTAACTGGGAAAACATTACCTAAATAAATTCTCCCAAAATTTTGAACAAATACATTATAAACCCTTGGATTTAAATCAGCCCAAAAATAACAAACTCCTCTAATTATAGCCAAAGTTCCAAGTGTTGTTATAATTGGATTAATCCCAACCTTTGTTATTATAAGCCCGTTTATTAAGCCAACAGAACATCCTATAAAAACTGCAATAATAAAAACCCACGGTGTTGGAACAGCTATCTTTTTCATTAAAAGAACTGAGCTTACAATTCCTGCAAGTCCAGCAGTTGATCCAATTGATAAATCAAATCCACCGCCTATCATAACAATTGTAACTCCTGCTGATAAAATACCAAAAACTGCAAAATTATTAAAAATACCTTTTATATTTTGGATAGTAAAAAAATTTTCATTTGTTAAAGAAAAAAGCAAAAGTAAAATTAGATATATACCAATAAGTGTAGGTGTGGGTGTCTTTAAAAAATTAAAAAAAGCTGAATATTTTTTACCAGCTTGATCCATTTAAATTCTCCTTTTTGCTAAAGACTGTCTTATTTCATAAGTTGATACAACTAAAATTAAAACCGCTCCTTGTACAATTTGTATGTAAAAATAATAGATATTCATTATAGTTAAAAAATTATAAAGGATACTTAAAATTAAAACTCCAGCCAGCGTTCCTAAAATTTGTCCTCTTCCTCCACCTAAAGCAGTTCCACCAAGTATTATTGAAGAAACTATTACTAATTCTAAGCCTTGTCCATGCTGAGGCATTCCTACTGCTGTAAGAGACGTAAGAATAAGACCACCTAGAGATGCTGTCACACCACAAATTAAAAAATTTATAAATTTCACTTTTTTAACATTTATTCCTGACAAAAATGAAGCTATTGGATTAGAACCAATAGCATAAATTTTTCGACCCCATTTTGAATGATTCATTACTAAATAAGTAATTATAAAAGTAATAACTAATAATATTATAGGAAAAGGTATAACCTTAAAAATAAAACCTCTTCCTATATAATCTATAACAGGGTTAATTGCTAAGATAGATTCACCATTCGTTAAAGTATAACCTATTCCCCTCCAAATAAACATTGTTCCAATCGTTGCTATAATTGAATTTACTCCTATCACAGTTACAATCATACCATTAAATGCTCCCATAACTAAACCACTAAATAATGCAAGAATTACAACTAACCAGCCAGGCATACCCTTATCAATCAAAAAGGCTGTAAGACATGCTGTTAAACCAATATTTCCGCCAACAGAAAAGTCAATTTCACCTGACACCATAACCATAGTGAGTACAGCTGCAACTATACCTATAAATGATAGATTGTTTAACATTGGTATCAGATTTAACTTTGAAAAGAAAAAAGGTTTACCAACATAAGAAAAAACAGCAAATAAAATAATTAAAACAATAAAAAGTACAACTGTATTATTAAGTTTAAACTCTTTTTTCTTCTTTAAATCATTAATGGATCCGCTTTCAGCCATAAAACCTCCTTAAAAATTAAATACATGCATCATGTAGCAATTTTTCTTCTGAAGCATTCTCTCTTAGATATTCTCCTGTAAATCTTCCTTTGCTCATAACAATAATTCTATCAGCAATTGAAAGAATTTCTGGTAGTTCAGAACTAATCATAATAATAGAAGAGCCACGTTCGCACAAATCTTGCATCAACTTATAAATCTCTATTTTTGCACCAACATCAATTCCTCTGGTTGGTTCATTTAAGATTATTATTTGAGAACCACTTTCAAGCCATTTTGCTAAAACTACTTTCTGTTGATTGCCACCAGATAAGCTATTAACTTCTTGCTCGAGAGATGGTGTTTTAATACCTAATTCAGATACCCATTTTTGTGCTCTATTTCTTTCAATGGTTTTTGAGATTAAAAAACTTTTTCCTAAATCACTGATATTCGATAGCGTTATATTTTCTTTTACTCCCATAATTAAAGCTAATCCTTCGACTTTTCTATCCAAAGGAACAAGTCCAACTCTAACATCTCGTGCTGATGATGGGGTTTTAATTTTAACTTTTTTATTGTTTATTAAAATTTCCCCACTTATTATCTTATTAGCTCCAAATAACGCATTCACTAAAGAAGTTCTGCCGGAACCAAGTAAGCCAAAAATTCCTAATATTTCACCCTTTCTTAAATAAAAACTTACCCCATTTACACCATCAGCTTTTAAATTTTTTACTTCTAAAACATTTTCTCCAATTGGAATAACCCTTTTGGGATACATATCTTTGATATCTCTACCAACCATCATCTCAACTAATTTATTAGGTTCGGCCTCTTTTGTATTTAATGTCCCTACTTTCTTGCCATCTCTTAAAACAGTAACTCTATCAGTTATTTCAAAAATTTCTTTTAACCTGTGAGAAATATAAATTATAGATACACCTTTTGATTTTAAAGTTTTAATTATCTTAAAAAGAGATTGTATTTCCTCTTCAGATAATGCAGCAGTAGGCTCATCCATGACTAATATTTTTGCTTCCTTAGAAAGTGCTTTTGCAATTTCTACAATTTGTTTTTCCGAAACTGTAAGATCACCCATAATTGCACTTGGGTCTAATTTAACATTTAAAATATTTAAAAGATCTATTGCTTTCTTTTGCATTGCCTTCCAGTCAATAATTTTAAAAGGTGTTTTTACAATTTGCTCACCAATAAAAATATTTTCTGCAACTGTTAAATTATTCAAAGTATTTAGTTCTTGATAAATTACTCTAATGCCTGCTGCCATTGCCTCGCTTGGACCTTTAATATCAAATAACTGCCCGTCTATGTAAATAGAACCAGAATCTTTTATATAATTTCCTGCAAGTATTTTTATAAGGGTTGACTTACCAGCACCATTTTCTCCTAGAATACCTAAAACCTCTCCCTTTTTTAGATCAATTGACACTTTATCAAGTGCTACCACTCCAGGAAAGACTTTAATAATATTTTCCATTTTTAAAACTACTCTATTAATATTATCTAGTGCCATTTCCACCACCAATCTTTAAATTTTTAAAAACAAAAAAACTAAGTATCAAATAAAAAAATACCTTTGATATAAAAACAGAGGAGCCTTTTTTAAGGTTCTCCTCTGTTTTTATTACAATTCTTACATTTTTTATACCAGCCTAATTAATTCCATGTATATAATTTAAAATGTAACTTAACATTTCCACTTTTATTTTACTAGAATTTTCTATATTTATTATTGTGGATACCATTCATCAATATTATCCTTAGTAATAACAACATTTTCTACGTACATAAAAGGCGGAACGGCCTTACCTTTCATTAAAGCAACTGCGGCTGGGATTAAGTACTCACCATACCTTTCAGGAAAAAATGCTACAGCCCCATCGGTTAATCCATCACGTATTTGTTGTTTTCCAACATCATCACAACCCATAGTAACAATTAACCATTTTTCAGGATCCCATCTACCAGCAGTTTGTATAGCAGCAATGCATCCACTCATAGTTTGCTCATTAATGGATGTCATAGCCACATATTCAGCATTTGGGATTTTTGATAATACATCAGTCATTGCTTTATTAGCTTGCTCAGCTTCACCAGCACCCCCATCAGCTCTGATTGTTATAGGATCAATTTTTTCAGCACCATATTTATCTACAAATGCCTGATAAAATCCTTCGGACCTAAGCATTAAAACTTCTCCACCTGCTGGAAACTGCATTAAAACTATTGCATCAAGCATATCAATGCCACCCATTTTCTCTAATTGTTCAACCGCATACTGGCCACCTAAATATGAAACAAAGAAATTATTTACACCCATAAAAGGTGCACCAGGAGTTGGTACATCAACTGCAATTATTGGTATTCCTGCTTGACCAAATTTTGTAGCAATGATGCTATTAACTTTAGCATCAAACTGGAAATTTATTAGTACATCCGGATTCTTAGCAAGCATAATGTCAGCATTCTTTAAACCAATAGTAGCATCATATTGATTATCAGCATAATAAAGCTTATTTGGATCTCCTCCAGCTAATTTCCATTGGTCTTGAACATTTTTCCAAACATTTTCACAAAATGGAATTCCACCCATAATATTAGTAAATGCTAGAGAATGACCAGCTGCTGGTGAATCAGGATATGGCTCATTTTTCTTTGCATATTCTCTTAACATCTCATAATAATCATATGCACCTTCTGGTGCAGCTGTTGTTTCCTCTGCTGCTGTAGTAGCTGCTGCTGTAGTTTCAGGTGCTGCTGTAGTAGCTGCTGCTGTAGTTTCAGTTGTCGTTGTAGTTTTACAACTTGCACCTATAAGTCCTAGCGTTACAACCATGACAACTGCTAAAATCGCTGTAATGATTTTTTTCATTTTTTTCCTCCTTTGGAAAAATTTTCCTTTAACTAATTTAGTAGTTTTTATTTTTAAAAACTACTATGAACCTAACCCTTATTTTTTTAAAAATTTATTATTTTATAAACCTTATAACAATCTATAATGGCTTATTTAATCTTTATTGTTATTATTTTTTTTATAA
>JACVJA010000018.1 GCA_015661035.1 Candidatus Calidifonticultor daggyaiensis
AACTAACTACGAGCAATTAAATAATATCAATTACAATATCAAACAAGTCTACAACAATAATAGGGATATTAACGATAGTGCTAAACGGGATAATAATAATAATAATATTAATCTTAATAATATTATTAGTTATAGTAGTAACGAAATAAACAATATGCACAATATAGCAATAGAAAACAATAAAACAGAAACCAATAATATAGAAAATTTCACAGGCAATTTAATAAACATTACTAATCATAAAATATATTTAGGGGGTGCTTTTAAGGCAGTTTGTTCACTAATAAAAGATACAATTTCTGCTGTATTAGGGTTATATGACGAAACTGAAAGGAATGAAATTTTTTTAAGAGAAATTAAAGACGATGATTGGAAAGTTATTGAAAAAAGCTTAGAGACAATATTTACACATAGAATTTGGTTTGATGATAGTGAACAAAATGAAAATAATTTAAGAGCCAGCAATGAAAGTACAGTAAGAAAATACCTTGCAAATAGGGGTCTGTCTGTTAGCTGGGTATTAAATTATTCGCTTGAAAGCAATAATAACTTTATTGACTAAACATTTTTACTAAATAAAATCAAAACAGACAAATTTAAAAATATTATTAAAATATTATTTTATAAAAATTGAAAGAAGAATTTTTAAAACCTTTAATTTTAACAACAATAGCGGGCCTTTCTACAACTATTGGCAGTCTTATTGGTCTTGCTTTTAAAAAAGAAAGCTCGAAATTTATGAGCTCTGTATTAGGATTTACTGCAGGAGTAATGATTGGTGTGTCATTTTTTGAACTACTCCCGTCTAGCTTTGAGAGCATTGGGTTTATAAAATCAAGCATTGCTTTTGTTATTGGATTTATTTTTATGTTTATAATAGATTACTTTATTCCACATGAATATATTGGTCAAAAAGAAAAAGTTAGCGAAAAAACTGATAAAAACCTTTTAAGAACTGGATTATTCGTAGCAATTGGAATAGCAATTCATAACTTTCCAGAAGGAATGGCAACATTTTACAGCTCAGTTGTAAATATAAAAGTTGGGATTGCAATTGCAGTTGCTATAGCAATACATAATATACCTGAAGGAATTGCAGTATCGGCCCCTGTTTATAAAGCAACTGGCAGTAGGAGTAAAGCTTTTTTATGGTCTTTTTTATCAGGAGTTGTTGAGCCAATTGGAGCTGTACTTACAGCATTTATACTTTTTTCGTTTTTAAATTTACAAATTTTAGGTTTTATTCTTGCAGGTATAGCAGGACTAATGGTTTTTATATCAATAGATGAGCTTTTGCCTGTATCAAAATCTTACGGTTATAGCCATCTTCCTATAATAAGTTTTATTTGCGGGTTAGCAATAATGATATTAAGTCTATTTCTATTAAAAAAGGGGTAAAAAGGGGTAACTTTTTTAAACAAATTTATTTAAAATCATTTAATTAATTGAACTATTAATTGCACATTTAATATTTAAATTTTTTATTAAATCAATCACACATGCCACATATGCCACATAAATTTGATTTTCAAAATAAAGCAAAACTTTCAAGCAGTCAAAGAAAAAAATTATTGCCGCCTGAAAAACTTTTAAAACATTTTGGCTTAAAAAGAGGTGACATTTTTGCTGATTTTGGAGCTGGAACTGGATATTTTACTTTCCCAGCAGCAAAAATTGCAGGCAAAAATGGTATAGTTTATGCAATTGATATTTCTGAAAAAATGTTAAATGAAATAGAAAATAGTTACAATTTAAGAAAAGATAAAGAAAAAATTGCTGTAATAAAAACAATAATAGTAAGTGAGGAAAATAGAGAAAATAATGAGGATAAGGAAAACAAGGAAATTAATAAAAAGCTAATATTAAAAGAATTCAATGATAATTCAATAGATTTTATTTTAGCTTCACAAGTTCTTCATGAAGTAAACAACCTATCAAAAATAATAAATGAATTTTTTAGAATTTTAAAAAATGGAGGAAAACTGGCTATAATTGAATGGCAGAAAATAAGTGAAAAACTTAATAATAAAAATCATTTTAACTATGTGGGTCCGCCAAAACATGACAGATTAGACCCTGAAATTTTGATAAATTTATTAAATAAAAGTAAGTTTATAATAACTAATTTTAAAAACATAAAAAATTATTTTTACACTATAACTGCTGCAAAAAACCTGGAATAATTTCCATGACAAAAACTCTTAAAAACTTAATTTTTTATTGAAATTAGTTCTATATATTACTAATATTTTACAAAATTTTATAAATTGATTTTAAATTATTAACTAAAAATTAAAAATTTGGTTCTCTTATACAAAATATTATTGAGCTGCAGTACTGTAAGTTACAGTAAGTTTAATTTCACTAGGATAATGATAAATTAAATCCTGTTTACCATTTCCGTCAGTATTTTCCATTTCATAATAAAGACATATTTGATATCTTTCTAAACCATTGTTTACAGCATTCTGAAGGTCATTTTTAAGTATTTTATTGGCAATAACAAATTTTTTAACAGTAAAGCTTGCAAGCTCAACACCATCAATATCAAAGTTAGAAGGACTTATCTCTTGTGGTCCCCAATAAACAGCCTTAACGATAATTGGACCATAATGATTAAAAGGTTCACCTTCTTTTTCACCATTAAGCACACTTATCTTTGCATCTAAAATCTTAGTCCCTGCAATCTCTGAAATGTCAAAACTAGCAAAACCACGTACCTCTTTATTATCCGCATAATCACCACAACCAATACCAGAAGTTGTAACACCATCTCTAATAATAGTCCCACCTTCCATTTGTAAATTGATAAAATCTTTTGTCAACTGAACAGTTTCAACTGAAGTTTCTTCAGTGGTTTCTTCCGAACTCCCAGCTGTTTCTTCTTGTTCTGTTTCCTGTTCCATTTCTCCTGTTTCCCCCTCAGAAGTCCCAGATTCAGTACTCTTTTCTTCCTGTCCCTGTTGTTGTTCTACAGAAGTGCTCTCTTCGGTCTCCTCGTCAGCTCCTGTTCCTTTGGATGATGTCTCACCTTTATCTTCTGCTTCTTCGGCTTGGGAAATTGCTTCTTCGGCAGCTTCTTTAGCTTCTTTTAGATTTTTAAGTCTTTCAATTCTTGCCCTTCTACATCCTGTTAAAGCTGTAAAAGACAAAAGTGACAAAATAATTGCAGCTATTAAAAGACAGATAATAATATTCTTTTTTTCATTCCTTATCCCCTTTTCCCTTTTAATAAGTTTTTATGAAAAATTTAAATTAAATTCAACAAACTAAGTAAAAAATCAATAGATAAAAAGCATTCTAGATATCAGCTAGAGAAAGATAAGCTTTAATAAGCTTATCTTCCACATATAGAACATTTCTTTTCTTGGCTATGTTTTATTTTTAAAAACTCAAAAGAGTAATCCCAAATATCTATAAAAAGCAGGTCCTTTAACATTTTTTCTTCATAACCAAGCAAGTATTTTAAAGCTTCAGTTGTTTGAATAGAAGCAATTAAATTTACAATGGTATTTAAAATACCTACATTTGATGAGGTCTCAAAATTATCATTATCGCTCAAATTACGCAATTCTTTATCAGAAAAAATACAATTAAAACAAAAAGTTTTTTGAGGGATTATATTAAATACCATACCGTAACTTGCTGCTACGCTACCAAAAATCCATGGTATATTTTGTCTAAAAGATGCTTCATTAATAATTTGCCTTGTCAAAAAATTATCTGTTGCATCCAATATGATATCAATATTTTCTATAATTTTATCAATATTATCCCTACTGACAGTTTCAAAAACAGAATCAACAGTTATTTCAGAATTTATTTCTTTTATTTTTCTTTCTGCAATAAAAACCTTACCTAAATTTATTTTTAAATCTAACTCATTGTAAAGAATTTGCCTTTGTAGATTTGTAATATCAAGATTATCTTTATCCACAATTCTTAGATATCCAATACCACTTCTGGAAAGATTACTTATAATTACCGAACCCAAACCACCGCAGCCAATAACACAAACCTTGCTTTTACGTAGTTTTTCTTGGCCCTTAGCTCCTATGGGCTTAAAAAGTATTTGCCTTGAGTATCGATAATTCTTGTTAAAATTACTATTCTCATCTAATTTATTATTCTTTTTTACTTTATTATTAGTATTAACTTTATAATTAGTATTATTACTCATATTCATCAATAACTATTTATTTATTAAAGTGGCGGAGAGAGAGGGATTTGAACCCTCGAGGCAGATTTTTAATCTGCCTACTCGATTTCGAGTCGAGCGCTTTCAGCCAGCTCAGCCATCTCTCCACAAAAAAGACAAAACCAAATACAAAATAAAAACAAAATAAAAACTAACTCAAAATAAAATAAATTTCAAATAAGATAATTCTTTATAAAATCCTTTAAATTTAACAACAATTCTAAATGATTATTAAGCTTTTCATCAGGTATAACTTCAAACGTAAACCAGCCTTTATATTTATCTTTAATAATATTAATAAATTCATGCCATCCAATATTACCTGCTCCTGGGGCCAAATGTTTATCTCCCAATGCATTTTTATAATCACCAATTATATCACCAAAGTTATCATGTGCATGCATATTTACAATTTCATTAAAATAATTCTCATTATAAAAATAATCATTTAAATTACCTGTTAAGTGAGCATGTCCAAAATCTAAACAAATACCAATACATTTATTAATATCACCTATATAATTATAATCATTTAAATTATGTGTATCATTCAAATTACCATCAATATCTAAATTTTTGCCTATTAACTTTATATCACCTTTTTTACTATTGATCTCTTTCTTTAAAGTCTTTTTATAATTTAAGAACTTATGTTTAGACTTTGTAAATTTTTCCTCTAAAGATCTTCTTACTTGATTAATAATAAACAAAAGTTCTTTAGGATTGTCTGCAATATATTTATTTGGCATATTTTCAAGTGCAATTTTTATATTATTCTTGACAGCAAATGGTAAAATTCTAGCTAAGCTATCTAATGAATTATTTATTCTGATTTCTCTTTCAGCAATACTACTACAGTACCCACCTGGATGTAAAACCAAAATCTTAGCACCAATTTTTTTTAAAAATTTTATTCTTTTTTTGACTACATATATGCTTTTCTGCCTAACATATTCGTTTGTAGAAGATATATCTATTCCGATATAATCAGCGTGTCCCGAAAAAATATTCAAATTATAACCCTTTAATTCTTTTAAAAAAGAGGTATTCGCATGAGGCGGGAAAACAATTTCAATATCATTTATAGGAATTTTTATTAATTCAAAAAAATTAATATTACTAATTTTTTTCTCATAAATATAAAGAATAGTACTTAAAGCTAGTTTCATAACCTAATAATTTATATATTATTTACATATTATTTATATTATGGTAGTTACTTTTTAACTTAATAATTTTAAAATTTTAAACAACAAATAAACAGATAATATACATATAAATAAAAGTATTAAAAAATAAAAAATCTAGTTGATTATACCAAAAATCATCATTAAGTAATAAAATATTATATAAAAATCAAATCGTATTTATATAACCATTTTTATTTTAGAATTCTTTAAATAATATAATATTTATAACTTAAAACAAAATGCAAAAAATTGGTTTTGATAATGAAAAATATTTAAAAGAGCAAACTGAAGCTATCTTAGATAGAGTAAAAAAGTTTGACAATAAGCTTTATCTTGAATTTGGTGGTAAGCTTTGTTATGACTTCCATGCAGCAAGAGTCCTGCCAGGTTATGACCCAAATGTAAAACTTAGACTTTTACAGTCCTTAAAAGAAAAAATTGATATAATATTATGTATTTTTGCTGGTGATATTGAGCGTGGCAGAATTAGGGGTGATTTTGGGATTACTTATGATATTGCGACTTTAAAGCTAATTGATGATTTAAGAAAATGGGGGCTTGATATAATTGCAGTAGTCATTACACGCTATACAGGACAGCAAAGTGCTCAAAATTTTAAAAATAAATTAGAACGTCGAGGTATAAAAGTCTATCTTCATTTTCCAATTGAAGGTTATCCTACAGATATAAATACTGTGTGCAGTGATAAAGGTTTTGGTAAAAATGAGTATATACTAACCAATAAGCCAATTGTTATTGTCACAGCTCCAGGACCTAACAGCGGAAAATTATCTACCTGCCTTTCTCAATTATACCATGAACACAAAAGGGGTATTAATGCTGGTTATGCAAAGTTTGAGACTTTCCCTATTTGGAATCTTCCGCTAAAGCATCCTGTAAATGTTGCATATGAAGCTGCAACAGCTGACATTGGTGATTTTAATCTAGTAGACCCATTTCACCTTAATAGATATAATGAAATTGCTATAAATTACAATCGCGATGTTGAAAGCTTTCCTATTTTAAAGCTCATTTTAAATAGAATTACTGCAAGCACCTATTCTTCTTCTACTACTGCTGCTACTTCTGCCGCTACTACTGCTACTGCTGCTGCCGCCGGTGCTACTAATACTAATACTAATACTAATACTACTACTAATAATAATAAGAATAAAATTGATAATGAAGTTATCAGCCAAAGCTGGTCTAAAAAGAATACGTTAAATCAAGCCAAAAACATTCCAATGTATAACTCGCCTACCGATATGGGAGTAAATAGAGCTGGCTTTGGAATAATAGATGATGCTTTAGTCCAACAAGCAGCAAAGCAAGAGCTTATAAGAAGATATTTTCGTTATAACACTGAATATGTCTTAGGCATAGAAAAAAAAGAAACAGTCGATAAAGTACTAATTTTAATGGAAGAATTAGGAGTTAAAGTTACAGATAGGGAAGTTGTCGAAGTTGCAAGGCAAGCAGCAACAGAAGCTGAAAAGAAAGGCAAAGGAAATGACGGGATATTTTGCGGTGCAGCCATTCAATTAAATGATGGAAAAATAATTACAGGCAAAAATTCAAAATTAATGCATGCAGCATCTAGCTTAATTTTAAATGCAGTAAAATATTTAGCAAATATTCCAGATGAAATTTATCTTCTGTCCCCACAAGTAATTAACCAAATTGCCTTGCTAAAAAAAGGAATTTTTAAATCTGAATCTGAAAGCTTAGATTTGGAAGAAACATTAATAGCTCTTGCTATAAGCGCTACGACAAACCACACAGCAGAAATCGCTATGAGTAAGCTTAAAGAGTTAAAAAACTGCGAAGTACATATGACCCATATCCCAACTCCTGGAGATGATGTGGGATTAAAAAGGCTTGGTGTAAACTTAACAACTGATGGCAATTTTGCATCTAGAAATTTGTTTATAAACTGATGAAACCATTAACAAGCATAGCAAGAATTAATAAGCAGTACCTGCAGCCAATTTATTAAACTGTTTTATCTGAAAGTACACAAAAACAAAGGTTAAAATAATTGAAAAGAAATTAGAAACTGGAACTGAAAGCCAAATACCAGTTATTCCAAAAAATAATGGCAGTATTAAAAGAGCTGGTATAAGCAAAAGCAGCTGTCTAGATAAAGTTATTATTAATGCAGGAACTGTTTTACCTATTGATTGAAAAAGGCTCCCGCCTAAAATTTGAAACCCCATAAAGGGCAAAAATATTATAATAATCCTTAAAGGAGTAATACCAAGAACAATAAGATCCAAGTCTTTTGTAAAAAAACTTAAAATCTGACCGGGGAAAAACATAATCACCAGAAAACCAGTTCCTGCAATAAAAATAGTCCATAAAATAGCTTCTTTTAGTACTGATTTAATCCTTAAGTATTTTTTTGCTCCAAAGTTAAAGCTAACAAGTGTTGAGTATCCTTGAGCAATACCTATTATAGGCATCTCTATAAAATTTAGCATTCTTAGACCTAATCCCATTACTGCCAAATGCATGTCTGTGCCATATTTAGTTACTGATTTATTAAAAATCAAAAAAATTACACTTCCTAAAATTTGTAAAATAAAAGAAGGAAAACCTATTGCTAAAATTTCTTTAGAAATTTTTAACTCTGGTTTAAAATACCTAAGTTCAAAAGTATATCCACTCTTTTTTGAAATAAAAAAAATAAGAACAAAAATTAAACTGCTAAACTGGCTTACAATTGTTGCAATTGCTGCACCCTTAACACCTAATTTAAATATAAATATAAAAATAGGGTCAAGTATAATATTTAATACCGCACCAATAATCATAACATACATAGCAGTTCGGGGTTTGCCTTCGGCTCTAATTAAATTATTTGCAAAAATTACAAGCGAATATGTAACAAAGCCTATCAAAATTATACTCATATAATCGTAAGCCATAGTGAATGTTTCGCTTGATACACCAAAAAAATATAAAATTTTATCAGCAAAAATATACCCAGGGATCAAAAATATTACACTTAATAACATTGTAAGAATTACCCCATTTCCTAAAGCTTTACTGGCTTTAATATCATCCCCTGCCCCAAATGCTCTCGATATAACTGAGGCTGAGCCAATGCCAATCATTATTCCAAATGCCATCATAATAATTTGGAGTGGTAAAACTATTGTAAGCGAAGAGATGGCAAGCGCTCCTACACCACGCCCTACAAAAAGTGTATCAACCATATTATAAAGAGCGCTAATTAACATTCCTGTTATTGCTGGCACGGAAAACTTAAAAAGAAGAGCCCTAAGGTTTCCATTTAATATAAGCTGTCTTTGTTCTTCCATAATAAATAATAAAAAATTAATAATAAGTAAAAGGTAATAAAAAATAAATAATAAATACGTATTATCAGTTTTTCGAATAATTAAATTACAATAAAAAAATAAATGCAAGAAAAAAAGATTTTAAAATTATAAAACTTAAATTTATGGAATGTATAATAAGAGGAATTTTAGATTTTTTAAACTACTCTTTTTCTTTATTATCTTTTTGGCCAACCTTTTTTATAAAAACATCTAAAAGTTCAATTGGCACTGGAAAAACAATTGTAGAATTTTGCTCTGCAGCAATTTCTTTTAATGTTTGTAAAAATCTAAGTTGCACCGAAACTGGAAATTTAGATAATACTTCAGCAGCTTCAGAAAGTTTTATAGATGCCTGCTGCTCACCTTCGGCACTAATAATTTTAGCCCTTCTTTCCCTTTCAGCTTCTGCTTGTCTTGCAAAGGCTCTTTGTATAGACTGTGGCAGTTCAACATCTTTAATCTCAACAATGCTAACTTTAACTCCCCAAGGATCAGTTTGTTCATCTATAATTTCTTGAAGCTCTTTATTTATTTTATCTCTTCTTGAAAGTAAATCATCAAGTTCTACTTGGCCAAGTACACTTCTTAATGTAGTTTGAGAAATTTGAGAAGTTGCAAGTTTATAATTTTCAATCTGAATAACTGCTTTTTCTGGATCCATAACTCGAAAATAACAAACTGCATTTACTTTTACCGGTACGTTATCTTTAGTAATTACATCTTGAGGAGGAACATCTAAAGTCACAGTTCTTAGGTCAACTTTTATCATTTTATCAACAAAGGGTATTATAAAAAATAGACCAGGACCTTTAGCCCCTTTAGAACGTCCAAATCTAAAAATAACCCCTCTTTCATACTCACGTAAAATCCTTATAGAAGCTGGTAAAAAAATAAGAATTAGTATTACTATAACAACAATTGCAATGATTGTACCAATTAACATTAGAACCACCTTTAAAAATCTAAATTATTAATATATAACAAATAATTAATAAATAATAAATATAAAAACAATTAAATAGATAAATATATAAAAGCAACTTAAGCCTTGTTAAAAGCTCATTATAAAACTTATTATAAAATTTATTATTTTAACTAAAGCTAATTAATTAAAGCTAATTTTATTAATATAAAGTTAACTATATTTAATTTAATTTAACTGTGCTGTAATAAAAAAGTTATGCCGGCTGAAGTGTTCCAGCAAATACTAGCCAGGCAAGTAGTGATTTTGCAACCAAACTTAAAATAATATAACCTCTTTCGCCATAAAGATAATCTTTCCATCTTCCAATCTTTTTATATTGCAAGACCATATTTACTGGAAATAGGTTAAATAATACAAAATAAGTCCCAAATATAGCAAATACAAACCATGGAGTTTGTTCTAATACTCCAGGTGTTTTTACTGCTGAACCTAAAAAATATAAAAGTATAACAACCCAAGGTATTGCTCCAGAAATACAGCCTATTATAAAAGCAGACCAATTAGTCTTTTTAGTCGTTTGATTATGTATTTCCATCATTAAACCAAGGAGATTCATAGTAGCGTTTAAGCCAACAATTGCAACTATTGTTGCAATATCTCTAGCACCAAAAAGCATAGAAATTATAACAATCATTACTGATGAGCTTAATGCATATTCAAACCACCTAAAGTAATTTATGCCCATTTTAAGCCTTGAATTATAAAATTCATTGACTTTTGGTAAAACTACTAAAAAATGTGCGATTGCTGACATAAATAAAAATATTGATACAAAAACACCAATAGGAATACTGCCAATAGTTGTTTCTGTGTCTAAAAAAAGCTTCATTTTTTCAACATTAAAGGATAAAAAATAATAATTTACTGGAAGAGTAAAATTTTTAATATTTGTAATTACAAGCCCAAGAATTAGCATTAATATTGCTTGAACAAAATGCAAAATTGCCATCGCCCCATTAAATTTTCTAAGATAAGGAAATGTAATTTTTGAGCCAGATTCTTGGTTCATATTTTCCCCCTTTCAATTTTAAATAAAATTTTAAAAACTTGCATTCAAACAAATCTGTCATAAAAACTAATAAATATTATTGTTTTTTTAAAAATATTATCTTATAAATAGTAATTTTG
>JACVJA010000019.1 GCA_015661035.1 Candidatus Calidifonticultor daggyaiensis
TTCATTTCATATTAATATAGAATATAAATATACAATTCTGAAAATCTATAAAACTGAACCTATAAAACCTTACTTAATGCTATATTTTTATATTAATATTATGTTATTTTATACCATTATTTCTAGGAGTCTTAATAATTATTTTATATATTTTTTTAGCATTGCATCAAATTTAGTTTTTTCTTCTGGTAAAATTGAATATGTATGTTCTTTGGCAGGGAACTTAACATTTTTTACATCTTCGATATAATCTTTTATTGCTTTTATAATAACCTCTCCTAGATTTGCATATTTTTTAACAAACTTTGGAGTAAAAGCTTCAAAATAACCCAAAATATCCCCGCATATCATTACTTGACCATCAACGTCAGCCCCTGCTCCAATCCCTAGCAAAGGGATATTAACTATTTGTTTGATTGCTTTTGCAAGTTCGGGTGGTATTGCTTCAACTAAAAGCATTTTTGCCCCAGAGTTTTGTACTGCAATAGCATCATTAATTAAAGCTTCAGCAGATTCAGCGGTTCTACCTTGTGCTTTAAAGCCCCCAAGCGCAGCAGATGATTGTGGAGTTAAACCTATATGACCAATTACTACAATTCCAGCATCAGAAATAGCTTTTATTTTTGAAGCAACTCTTTGACCGCCTTCAAGCTTTATTGCATCAACATTTGCTTCTTTAATAAATCTTACTGCATTAAAAACAGCATCTGAATCACTTGTGTGATAACTTCCAAAAGGCATATCTCCAACAACAAATACATCAGGTGCCCCTCTTCTAACTGCCTTGCAGTGTATTATGCATTCATCCATTGTTACTGAAACAGTTCCGCTATAGCCATAAACGAGCATTCCTAATGAATCCCCAACTAAAATCATATCTATGCCTGCTTGCTGAGCAAAGCTTGCCATCGGGTAATCGTAAGCAGTTATCCATGTAATTTTTTCACCATTTTGCTTCATTTGATAAAAATCATTAAGATTTAATTTCTTATCAGCCATCAATTTCCTTTCTTCTATAAACTATAAAAAATAATTTATAAATAAAAATTAATAAATAAATTCAAAACTACTTTAAAAAGTTTTTTGTTTTTAGTGCTCTTCTAATTTCAAGATCAGCTTGCTTTTTTTCTAAATCTTTTCTTTTATCCTGCTTTAACTTTCCCTTAGCTAAAGCTAGTTCAACCTTAACAAAAGCTCCAGATAAGTATAATGACAGAGGAATAAGTGTTAAACTTTTATCAGTCATTTTTCCAGTTATTTTATTTATTTCACGTTTATGTAAAAGAAGTTTCCTTACTCTTTCCGGTTTTATGTCATCAAGCCTGCTCTTGCTGTATGGAGAAATATGCATATTATATAAAAATAATTCACCATTTTTAATTCTAGCATAGCTGTCTTTTAAATTAACCTTGTGCTCTCTTATTGATTTTACTTCATTTCCCTGAAGTACTATTCCTGCTTCATATCTTTCAATTATAAAAAAATCTTTTAAAGCTTTTTTATTTTGCGCAATTTGAATTTTACTATCTTCCCCTTTTCTCTTTGCCATACTTAGTTCTTATCCCAGTTGTCAATTAATATTTTTATTTCTTCAATTGCCCTTTTAAGCTGCACATCTTCTTTATCATCTTTGGTTAAAGCAACAACTATATCTGGAGTAATTCCTACTCCATCTATTGAAGTGCCGCTTGGTAGAAAGTACTTTGCTGTAGTAAATTTAATTCCTGAACCGTCAGGCAAATCATTTAAAACTTGAACAGTGCCTTTACCAAAACTTTTTTCTCCTATTAATAATGCTCTGTTTAAATCTTTTAAAGCACCTGCAGCCAACTCTGCTGCACTTGCAGAGTAGCCATTAATAAGAACAACTAATGGTATATTCGTATATCCACCTGGCTTTGCCTTATACTCTTCAACAATATCTTTATTATTTGTTCTCCCTTTTACAGTAACTATTAAACCTTTATCCAAGAATAAATCACAAAACATAACAGCATCATTAAGAGTACCTCCAAGATTGTTCCTTAAATCAATAATTATACCCTTTATATATCCATTATTATAATTACTGCTTAAGCTTTCAGTTTTTTCGGTTTTATTAGCATTATCAAGAATTGATTGAATTTTTTCACCTAGCTTAACTGCCCCTTCTTCTTGAAAATCTATATATTGAATATATAAAATATTTTGTTCAATCTTACTAATAGAAAAATTTGGCACATAAAATCTTTTTCTAATAATTGTAAAATTATAATTTTTATTTTCTGATTGTCTAAATATAGTTAAACTTACCTGAGTATTTTCTTCTCCTTTTATCATAGAAACAACTTCATCTAAACTTTTTTCTTTAATGCTAATACCATCGACAGCGGTAATTATATCCCCCTCGAGCAACCCTGCATTAAAAGCCGGCGTATTTTCAATTACGCTAATTATTAAAACTTCATTTTTATCATTCAAAGTTACAATAACTCCAATACCACTCATTGTGCCACTATAAGATTCTATAATTTGTTTATACTGCTCTGGAGAAAAATAATCCGCATATTTATCTTCCAAGCTACTAAGCATTCCTTTTATTGCAGCACTGGTAAGCTCTTTTGCAGTTTTTTTATTTAAAGAATTTGCAGTAATAAAATCAATTGCTTTTTGGATTGCCTTTATCTCAATTGAAGATGTGCTAACTTGACTGCTTAATTCAGAATTTCCAAAAGCATTTGATTTATTAAATGATTGAGGAACTTGTAAAAAATTATCTAATAATAAGTCCTTTTTTTCAAAGCTTATACCTAAAATAAATCCACCTAAAAAAATAACTGCACTAAAAATTACCAAAACAACAGAAACTAATATATTTTTTTTCATTTAAAACTTTTAACTCCTAAAAATTTTAATATTAATTTTGAAAATATTAATAAAACTAATTATAAATATTAATAAAACTCATAAAAACTTATTATAAAAAACTTACTGTAAAAATTGAATTGGGTTTTGTGCTGCCCCATTAATTCTAACTTCAAAATGAAGGTGCGAACCTGTTGCCCATCCAGTTGAACCAACAAGTCCAATTACTTGACCCCTTTCAACTCTCTGACCAACTGAAACAAGAATTCTTGAAAGATGCGCATACCAGGTTGCAAAACCACCTCCATGATAAATAACTACGGAATAACCATAACCACCATCATAACCAGCTTGAATTATATCACCACCATCTGCTGCCTTTATAATAGTTCCACTAGGTGCAACTATGTCAATACCTGAATGAAATCTTCTATAGCCAAAAAGAGGGTGCATTCTATACCCAAAACCAGATTGAATTCTTCCAATGACAGGCCATAAAAATTTATCGCCAGGAGCGTTGCCATATCTATAACTTTCAAGAATACGAGTAATCTCAGCCTCTTTAATTTCAAGATCTTTCTCCATTGCAAGCAAAGCATTTTTATTTGCTCTTGTTTTTGCAAGCAGGCTGCTCTTTTCATCATATAACCCTTGAATTTCCCTTTGTTTTTTTTCAGCTTGAGCTACAAGCTTTTCCACTTCAGCTTTATTTTGTCTTTGTTTCTCTCGTAAATCAATTATAGCCTTTTTTATGCTTAAATTTGCAGTTCTTTTGTCTTTAATTTGTTTTAAAACTTCAGCATCTTGTTGGGCTAGTACACTCATTAGCTTAAACCTTGTAACCAAATCTAAAAAATTATCAGCTTTTAATAAAATTTCTAATATATTGTTTTGACTATTTTTGTATATTTGTGAAACCCTTTTATTTAAAATCTTAACTTTCTCATTTATTTCTTCATCAATTTGTCTAACTTCTTCTTCTTTTTTTACAAGTTCAATTGTTGTCTTATCAATTGCGCTTTTAGCTTCAGCCAATCTATCATTTAAGCTGTCAAGCTGAGAAAGCGAATCAAGCAGGACTGATTCAACATCTTTGACTTCCTTTAAATAAGACTGTTCCTGTTTTTTTACTTCCTCAATTTTCTTTTGAGTTTCTTCTCTTTGCTTCTTAATCTGCTCAAGTTCATCTTCCAATGACTGCGGGTATAGTTTAGATGGAATAATTACAAATATAGCTATTGTAAAAATTATAAGAAAAAGTAAAAAGCTAAGTATTTTTGCAATATACTTTTTATAGTTTTTTAAAAAAAAACTAAATATCCTAAAAATATTTATTCTAAAAAAAATCAATTTAACCCCTAAAATAAAAAAAGATATTTTTTTAAAGACTAAATTTGCAATAAAATTTTTGTTTATAAAATTCTTATTTATTCAAATTTATATCCTTATATACCTTTTTAAAGCAAAATTGCTGCTTAAAAGTCCTATAAGACAACCTAAAATAATAATTGCAGCATAAATGTATAAAATTATATTATTTGAACCTAAGATTGCTAAATCTTTAACATGTAAAGTATCATAAATTGCCTTTTCGCCTCTAATAATAAGATTGCTTGATAAAAAATATAATAAAATCACTGAAATAATACTTCCAATTAAACCTTCAAAAAGCCCTTCAAAAATAAACGGAATCCTGACAAACCAATTTGTTGCACCCACAAGCTTCATAACCTCAATTTCTTTTCTTCTTGCATGAATTGAAAGCCTAATAGTATTAAAAATTAAAACAACAGCGGCTAAAAAAAGCATTATTATTATTAAAAATGCAATGGAACCTGCAATTGCAGTAATAGAAAAAAGTTTTTTTACATAATTTTGCCCGTAAATTACTTCATCAACACCTTCAATATAGCCACCCTCTTTTGTCATGAATCGTAAAGCTACTTGCTCTACTTTTTCAGGACTTTTTAGTTTGATTTCAAATGATGCCGGCAAAGGATTGCCTTGAATTTCTTTTAAAATTTCACTTCCTTCATTCTCTTCTTTAAACTTTTCTAAAGCTTGCTCTTTTGACACATAAGTCACTTCTTTAACTTCATCCCATTTCTTTATCTGATCTTCTAAATAATTTTTAAACTCTTCTGTAACATTATCTTTTAAATAAACAGCAAGTTCTACTTGGCTTTTTACTGAAGTTAAAATACCTTGTATGTCATAAACTAAAATAAAAAAGAATCCTACAATAAAAAGTGTTATTGCAACTGTAGTAACAGCAGTAAAAAACATTAAAAAGTTTCTTTTTAATGATGAAAAAGTCTCTCCAAAAAAATATCTTGGTCTAAAAATCAAGCCTAATACACTCCTCTCTGCTGGTCTCTTATAATTTCACCATCTTCAAGTTCTATTACACGTCTTCTCATTGCATTAACAATATTTTTATCGTGTGTAGCCATTGCAACAGTCGTGCCTATTAAATTTATCCTTGACAATAGCTTCATTATTCCTTCAGATGTTGCAGGGTCTAAATTACCAGTAGGCTCATCTGCAAGCAGTATTGGGGGTCTATTAACGAATGCTCTAGCAATGGAGACCCTCTGCTGCTCCCCAGCTGAAAGTTGATGTGGATATGAATGCATTTTGTGTTCAAGCCCTACAAGTTTTAAAACTTGAGGAACTTGTACTTTAATTACATATGACGGTTTGCCAATAACCTCAAGAGCAAAAGCAACGTTTTCAAAAGCTGTTTTATTAGGTAAAAGTTTGAAATCCTGGAAAACTGATCCGATATTTCGCCGAAGCTGAGGAATTCTTGATGTCTTTAAATTACAGATATTTCTTCCAGCAATAAAAATTGCACCACTAGTTACAGGTATTTCTCTTATTAAAAGTTTTATTATTGTAGATTTACCTGAACCACTAGGACCAACAATAAAAACAAATTCACCCTTTTTTATTGTAAGGTTAATGTTTTTTAGTGCAACAGTGTTATCTTCATATATTTTTGTGACATTTCTAAATTCTATCATATTCATAGTATTTGTTAACCTTTAAGTTTAACTTTTGGTTAATTTTTTTTCAAGATAACCTTTAATAAACAAGTCTATTTCACCATTTAAAACTGAGTTAACATCTGAAGTTTCTATATTGGTTCTATGATCTTTAATTAATTGATAAGGTTGTAGAATATAGCTTCTAATTTGATTACCCCACCCGATATCTTTTTTTTCACCTCTTACTTTATCTATTTCTTCCTTTTTCTTTTTTTGCTCAAGCTCAAACAATTTTGATTTTAAGACCTGCATGGCTATTTGTCTGTTTAAAATTTGCGATCTTTCATCTTGACAAGAAACAATAATACCAGTAGGAATGTGTGTTATTCTAACAGCAGAATCTGTAACATTTACATGTTGCCCTCCAGCACTGCTTGATCTAAAAGTTTCAATTTTTAAATCTTTAATATTGATTTCTATCTGAACATCTTCTTCAATTAATGGTATAACATCAACAGAAGCAAAGGATGTATGGCGCCTCTTTGAAGCATCAAATGGAGATATTCTAACTAATCTATGAATGCCTCTTTCACCCTTTAACAAGCCATAAGCATAGTTCCCGCGTACAGTAAATGTCACACTTTTTATACCAGCTTCTTCACCTGGCAAATAATCAATAACTTTATATTCAAAACTTTTAGAGTCCATCCATTTTTTATACATCCTAAAAAGCATTTCAGCCCAATCATGAGATTCTGTTCCTCCAGCCCCAGGATGTATTGTTACTATAGCAGGATAAGAATCAAATTTTTCAGAAAGTAAAAGTTCAGTTTCAATAAGTTCTAATTGGCTTGATATGTAATTTAAGTTATTTAAAAGCTCCTTATAGATGCTGTCATCATATTCTATATAGAGTAATTCAAGTGCTGTTTTTGATGTTTCAATTTTTTCTTCCAAAGAATTAATTTTATTTAAAATCTCTTTATATTCATTTAACTTTTTTGTTATGTTTTGAGCCTTCTTTAAATCTAGCCAAAAATCCTCTTTTTCAAGACACTTTTCAAGTTCACTAATAGCCTTATTTTTTCCACCTAAGTCAAAGACACTCCTTTAAAAAATTAAATTTTTCTATATTTACACCAAGATTTGTTTTTATTTGTTCAAAATCTACAATAATGTTTTGTCCATTCTTAATATTTTTACTAATTTTGGCATCTTTATTTTTTTCTTGATTTTTCTCTTCTGCCATAAAAACCTTTCATATAATTTTTATTTTCCGCAGCACTTTTTGTATTTCTTGCCACTTCCACAAGGACACGGGTCGTTTCTTCCAATTTTTTCAACATGAATAGGCTCTCTTTTAGATGATTTTTGAGAATCACTACCAGAATTACTATATACAACATCAGATGGTCCGCTTGCAATTACATTTTTAATATTTTTTAAAGAGGGTTTAAGAGATGAGGCGGGCTGAGCACTTTCAAAACCTTTTGCATCTTCACTATATTCATTAAAATCTTCATTTTGCTTAATTACAACTTTTGCATTAAATAAAAGCTTAACTGTATCAACTTTAATCTCTTCCATCATGCTTTTAAACAAGTTGTAAGCTTCATGCTTATATTCAACAAGCGGATCTCTCTGACCATAAGCTCTTAAACCAATACCTTCTTTTAAGTAATCCATCTCCAGCAAATGTTCGCGCCATCTATTATCTATTACACTTAGAAGAACTATTTTTTCAAGTCTTCTTAATATTTCACTTGTTAATTCTTTTTCTCGTTCTTGATAAGCTTTTAATGCTTCATCAGTTAAAATTTGCTTTAAATCACTAACCTTAAATCTTTCGTTTTTTAAATTTTGCTTTAAAATATTACTTTCAAATAGATTCTTACCAATCATTGAATTAATAAAACTTGAAAGCTCCTGAATATTCCACTCTTCAACAAAAGAATTAGGATTAACATAAAGGTCTACCACACTATCAATCGCACTTTTAATCGTTTCAAGCACTGTTTCTTTTATATTTTCTTCTTTTAATACTTGCTGTCGCTTTTTATAAATAACTTCTCTTTGTTTGTTCATTACATCGTCATATTCAAGGACATGTTTTCTTATCTCAAAATTTCTTGATTCAACTTGACGCTGTGCATTCTCAATAGATTTTGTAATCATTGGATGAACAATAGGCATATTTTCAGGAAAGTTAAACCTTTCCATAACCCATTTAATTCTTTCAGATCCAAAAAGTCTTAGTAAGTCATCTTCCAGGCTTAAGTAGAACTGGCTGGAACCAGGATCACCCTGTCTTCCGCTACGGCCTCTAAGCTGATTGTCAATTCTTCTTGACTCATGCCTTTCAGTGCCAAGTACATGAAGTCCGCCAAGTTCTACCACACCTTCACCTAAAACAATATCTGTTCCTCTACCAGCCATATTTGTAGCAATTGTAACTGCATTTTTTTGACCTGCTAACGCAATTATCTCTGCCTCTTTTTCATGATACTTTGCATTCAAAACTTGATGTGGGATCCCGCGTCTTTTTAGCATCGAACTTAATCTTTCAGATTTTTCAATTGATATCGTTCCAACTAGAACTGGCTGGCCTTTTTGGTATCTTGAAATAATGTCTTCAACTATTGCATTAAATTTAACTTCTTCATTTTTATAAATAACATCAGGCAGATCTTGCCTAATCATTGGTTTATTAGTAGGAATTACAACCGTTTCAAGTTTATAAATATGCCTAAATTCTTCAGCTTCAGTTAAAGCAGTACCAGTCATACCAGCAAGTTTTTCATATAATCTAAAATAATTTTGAATAGTAATGGTAGCCAAAGTCTGATTTTCTTCTTTTATTTTAACGTGCTCTTTTGCTTCAATTGCCTGATGAAGTCCTTCGCTATATCTTCTGCCAAACATTAGTCTTCCTGTAAACTCATCAACAATAATAACTTCACCATCTTTAACCATATAATCAACATCACGTTTAAATAAATTATAAGCCTTTAAAGATTGATTTAAGCAATGAATATATAAATAATTTCTTGGGTCATAAAGATTATCAACTCCTATCATTTTCTCAACTTTTGCAACACCTTCTTCAGTGACAGCTATAGTTCTTGCTTTTTCATCAACTTCATAATCAACATCTCTAATTAATCGAGGAGCAATTGAAGCAAATTTTTTATAAAGTTCTGTAGTCTCATAAGCAATCCCTGAAATAATTAAAGGAGTTCTTGCCTCATCAATCAAAATACTGTCAACTTCATCAACAATTGCATAATAATGACCTGTTTGAACAATCTCATCAATACTTAAAGCCATATTGTCTCTTAAATAATCAAAACCAAACTCATTGTTTGTTCCATAAATAACATCACAGCTATATGCAACTTTTTTTTCAGCAATACTCTGACCATGAGCAAGCAAACCAACGCTGACGCCTAAAAGATTGTATACAGGGCCCATCCATTGGCTGTCTCTTTTTGCCAAGTAATCATTCACTGTTACAACATGGGAAGGCTTACCAGTAAAAGAATTTAGATAAATTGGTAAAGTGGCAACCAAAGTTTTGCCTTCACCAGTCTTCATTTCTGCAATTTTACCTTCATGCAATACTACTCCACCCATTATCTGCACATCAAAATGCCTCATATTAATTGTTCTCTTTGCAGCTTCTCTGCATACTGCAAAAGCCTCAACAAGCAAATTATCAAGGTTTTTTTCAGCCTGATATCTTTTTTTAAACTCTAAAGTTTTTGCAGATAATTGGGCATTTGTTAACTTTGAAATTGAGGGCTCTAAGTTATTAACCTCCCTTACAATTTCTTCATATTTTTTTAACTGTCTTCCAGACCCTGCTTTAAGCAAGCTTCCAAGCAAATTTACCATTTAAATCACCTTAAAAGAGACCACTTATTTTATATATTTGGCTTATATATTTGGTTCAATTAAACCATAATTTTTATCTTTTCTTTTATAAACTACAGCGGTTTTTCCACTTTCAGAGTTTATAAAAACAAAAAAGTCATGCCCTAAAAGCTCCATTTGCATGACTGCTTCTTCAGGCGTAGTTGGTTTTATTGTAAAGCTTTTAACTTTTACTATTTGATTTTTTATTTCTTCCTCAATATTTTTTATTCCAATACCTCTGTTTATAGAACGTGCTGCATTATTATTGTTTTTCCTAGATTTTTGTATAAGCTTATTTCTATATCTTTTTATTTGTCTTTCAATTTTATCAGATACTTTATCTATTGCTTCAAACATATCAGTTCCTTGACCTTTTGAACGGATAATTTCTCCGGGGGTAAAGACTGTAACTTCAATTATATTGTCAAGTGTGATTTTAGGGTTTTTCTCAAGTATTAGCTCCACTTCAATCTTTACAATCTTTTCAAAAAACTTTTCAAGCTTATCTTTAATTTTCTTTTCTATTCTCTGCTTTACATCTTCTTTTACTTCAAAGTTTCTAGCCTTAATAATAAACTCCATTCAAATCCTTTCTTTTTACTTTTACTTTTACAATTTTTATTTTATTTTTATTTACTAACTTTTTGTTTTCCTTTTTTATTAATCTAAAGTATTTTTTTATTAATCTTCTAACCCTATTTATTTACTTTTAATAAAATTAAAATCATATTATCAACCTACAATCATATGTTATTGATTATACAACTAATTATAATGCTATTATATCTTAATATCTTAACATTTTCTTAAAGGTATAATTATATATTATTAACCCTTTATAAGGCTTACATTGTTTTGTAAATATTATGCATTAAGTGATCATTATATATCATTAATATAATTAATATCATTAATCTTCTACTATTATTATATTTCCAGCTTCCTCTCCTCGTTCCCCTTTAATAATATTAAATTTTACTTTTTGCCCTTTTTTTAATGTCTTA
>JACVJA010000020.1 GCA_015661035.1 Candidatus Calidifonticultor daggyaiensis
ATCTAGTCTAATTTCAACAATCATATTTTCACCTAATAACTCAATAGCATCTATACGACCAATTAAAGCTTCTTTTTCTTCCTCTTTTTTTTGTTCATAATAATTTTCAAAATCCTCAGCAGTAACCTCATTATTATTTATCTTTTCTTTTAAGGAATGTAATACATCTAAGTTTGTGGTATTCTTTTGTTCTGTCATAGTTTTTACTCCTTTCTTTCTTTAATTAGTATATATAATTTTAAAACTTTTAATGCCGTTTCAAATAAATTTTCTTTATTTTTTTCTCTTCTTAATATACTACTAATAAATTTATCATCGGATTTATTTATATCTTTTTTTGATGCAATTTTAATAATCTTTTGAGAGAGTTCCATAAGTTTTTCAGGTGTTTTATTGAGTATAGAATTTAAAACATAAAATTCCCCAATATCAGAAAGTAAAGAAGCAATATCTATATCTGAAATTAGATTAACTGTTTTGTAATCCAAAGAGTAAAAATCTATAAAATTGTCATGTCGCATTGTAATAATATCAATATCCATTTCATTCCAAAAACCAAGTGTTGTTTGTAATCTACACGTATATCCTATAATACTCATTGCTAAAATTTCTCTTTTTTGTTTTGAATCTGTCTTGTTCTCTCCAAATATATCTTTTACAAGTTTATTAAGTTCATACATTAATTTAAATGAAGGAGCATTTATAAAAATTTTAGAACCATCAGAAAGTTGAGTAAGAGCTAGATGATGATGGATTAATAAAAATGTGCACAGATTGCATATCTTTAATCCTGTATTTAAATTCCAATATGAATTTTTAAATTTTTGTGATGGTCCAAGAAATTTATTATGGACCATATTTAATTGTGATATTTTTGAAAAAAATTGTTCTATTGTGTCTCTATCGCCTTTAAGTAATTCTTTATTAATTAACAATCCTTCTTTACAAAAATCACATTCAATTCTTTCGTAAAATTCTATATTACTAAAAGATTTTACAAATTTTTTAAATATATTTTTTTGCTTCCCCTTCGCATCCAAAAAATTAGGATAATATAAATTTTTACCTTTAAGATATATAATTTGTTTATCACCTTTAAAATAATTATCTTCAATATTAATATTATCAAAAACATTTGTAAAAATATCTATACTCTCTTCTTTTATTTCATATTTTGTTGAGTTATTATTTAATAAATAATCATCTCTATCTAAACAACTTAAAAATCCAATGACACCCGCATTATATATCCAATTTGAAGGATATAAAGTTATTATATTATTTGTTGTTTTTTTATTTTGCATTGTAATATAACCCTTTTTTTAAAATTTTTATACTATAAAACACAATTTTCATCATTTAACTACCTCCACCATACCAAATCCTTCGCTTCTCCTAGCCCCTATTCCTGTATCATATAAAAATTTTAATACTTCTGGTGGTGCTTTTAATTTAATTAGTCCTTTCATTGCAGGAAGGGTCATAAAAAATTTGCTCCTGTTTGAACTATGGGCAGAAGGTGATAATTGCAATTTGATAAATTGTATTTCTATCTCATCTTTTATATCAATATTTAATAATTGCCTTGTTTTTCCCATTTCAATTATTTTTTCTATGTTTTTTTTAAGCGCATCTATTAGTTCTTTTTCTTCTACCTCTATTGCATATTTAAAGTTCTTCCCATTTAATAAACCTTTTAAAATAAAATAATAATCACCATCTTTGGGATTTCTTATTAAAATTGGAGATAAGGTTTTGAAAACTATATTTTCATTAAAAGCATAATCAGGTTTTAAATTTAAATTAAAATTTTCTACCTCCACTTTATCATTAAAAATCTTATAACCATTTTTTATCTTTAAAAGCCCATTATAAATCCTCAATAAAAATTCATAATCAGCCGAAGAAAAGTTTAAAATAAAATAATTTTCTTTTAAAATAAAAAATTTCTCTTTGTATTCTTTTATAGGGAAATAAACAGAAAAGGTGTAAGGTTTTTGTATATTTTTATTAAAATTAAAATCAAAAAATTTATCTGACCCTTCCCCTGATAGTTTAAAAGATTCTTTTATTAAAGATGAAATATATTTTCTATAATCAGAAGGAATTAAAATTTCATTTTTTTCTGTTTTTAATTTTACTCTGCAATTAAATCTCATTTAACCCTCTATTTAAAATTTGTATAATTATAATATTTTTTTTTAATTATGTCAATAAAAAATGTTACCTCCTGGAAAACGCATTAGCGTTTTTCAGGAGAAAAAAAAATATAAAAAAAAGGTTTATAAATAAAAATTTTAAAAGTGTACTAATTTTTAAAATTAAAAAAGGCGAATAAAAATAACACATTATAAAAATGAAAATTTATTAAATAAATTATAATAAAAGTAGTATGTTTTTTCGTAAAAATGCATTAGAAAATGCGTTTTTACGGTCATAGTTCTTTTAAAACTGTTAATTATTTAAAACTTCCTTTTAAACAAATAAATAAAAAATTACCGTAAAACTGTGTTATAAAACGAGTTTTTACGATGCGCTTTTTAAGTTGTATTTGAGTATGTTTTTAAGTATATTATTTATATGACCAAAAATAAATTAAGAAAAATTCTTAAATATAAAAGAGATGCTATCAGTGAAAATTTAAGGAAAATTTATAGCGATTTAATTTATAAAAATTTTTTATATTTTATTAAAAAGTTTCACAAAAATCCCAAGAATATTTTAATTTATAATTCTTTTAATTCAGAAGTTGACACTAAAAAAATTATCAATTTTTTCTTTAAAAAAAATTTCAAAGTATATTTACCCGCTATTATAAATAATAATGTTTATCCAATCAGATTTAAAGCAAAAGATAAACTTATTAAAGGCAGATATGGAATTTTTGAACCAGCAAAAAAGATAAAAATTAAAAATATTAATTTACTTGATATGATCATCGCCCCTGGTATCGGATTTGACAAAAATGGCAATCGTATCGGTTTTGGCAAAGGATATTTTGATAAATTTTTAAGTAAATTAAATAAAAAAATAATCAAAGTTGGACTAGCATTTACCAAACAAATAACAAAAAAAATTCCGGCTAAAAAACATGATGTAAAAATGGATTTTTTAATAACTGAAAAAGAAATAATAAATTGTCAGAATAACAAATGAAAAAAATATCTTCTAAAAATATATATAAAGGAAAAATTATCAATTTAAAAGTAGATGTTATTAAAATAAACAATAAAAATTTTATTCGCGAAGTAATAGTTCATCCCGGCTCGGTTGTAATAATACCTGTTTTGGATATTAAAAAACAAAAAATAATAACAATAAAACAATTCAGATACGCAATTAAAAAATATATCTACGAATTACCAGCAGGGACCAAAGAAAAAAACGAAAATCCATTTCAATGCGCCAAAAGAGAATTAGAAGAAGAAACCGGGTATATAGCTAAAAAATTAATAAAAATAACTACCATTTATCCTTCGCCAGGGATCATATCTGAAAAAATGGATATCTTTATTGCAACAGGTTTAAAAAAATCAAAGCAAAAACAGGAAGCAGATGAAAATATAAAAATTAAAATTTTTACACTTAAAAAACTTTTAAATATGGTTTTAAAAGGTATAATAGTTGACGGAAAAACAATTGCTGGTATTTTATTATTAAATGAATTAAAAAATAAATTTTTCAAATAAAAAATATATCTGGTTTTATTACATGTTCATGTTTTTTTTCATCATTAACAAGGATATTTCCATTTTTATTAATTTTTATAACTTTAAATCTTTCAACTTTTCCATTTTTCATTATTTTAATTTCCTTGTTTATTAAATCGTATTGATTTTTGAGCCATTTTTTTACAATCATTTTTTTTTGCATTTTTAATTTACTAATATATTTATCTATTTTTTTTATAACATCAATAAAAAATCTATTTATATTAATTTTTCCTTTTTTAATTTTTTTCAAAGAAACAGCCGGGATATCTGTATTTTGAGGAACCCTGTTATTTATATTTATACCAACCCCTGTTATTATTTTACTTTTATAATAATCATTTTCAACCAATATCCCACAAATTTTTTTATTATTTACAAGCACATCATTGGGCCATTTAATAGCAGCGGAAACTTTATGTTTTTTTAAAACATCAACAACAGCAACCGAAGTTAAAATAACATAAATATAAGGTGTTTTTATTTTTTTGTTTATTATAAAAGAAAACCACAATCCGCCCTTTTCCGATATCCATTTTTTTCCTAATTTCCCCTTTCCTGCAATTTGAATTTCAGCCAGGGCAATAGTTCCTGATGAAAAATTTTTTTCTCTTAAAAAATCGTTCGTTGAATGAATTTTTTTTAAAAAAATTATTTTATTTATTATTTTGTTTTTTTTTATTTGATTATTTATAAAATTTATATCAAACATTCATTTAACAATTCATCAATTTAAAATGTATATCCAATGCCTGGACTGAATGAGTTAAACTGCCAATTGAAATAAAATCAGGTCTTTTCTGCGCATAATCTCTGATGTTATGCAAATTTATACCGCCGGATATTTCAATCTTTGCTTTACAATTTAATTCTTTTATAATTTTCATTGCTTCTTCCACCATATTTAAACTCATATTGTCAAGCATTATAATATCAGGCTCTAAAGGGATTACTTTTTTTAATGTTTCTATATTATGAACTTCAACTTCTATAGTCATATTTTTAGGCAACCATCTTTTTAATTCATATACTGCTTTTTCAATATCAACTAATTTTATATGATTATCTTTAATAAGAGCAGCATCATAAAGTCCCATACGGTGATTTTCACCGCCTCCTGTTTTTACTGCATATTTTTCCAAAATGCGTAAATTAGGTGTTGTTTTTCTTGTATCAAGAATGGTTACATTATATGGTTTTGCAACATCCACAAATTTTTTAGTTATGGTTGCAATACCTGATAAACGTTGCATAAGATTTAAAATGACCCTTTCTCCGCTAAAAATAGCCCGTGTATTTCCTTTTACTATTGCAATCACATCTCCACTTTTTACAAAATCACCATCTTTTTTCTTTGTTGTTACTTTGATGTCTTTATTTAACTTATGATATACCAGTTTTATTAATTTTATCCCACAGATTATACCTTCGCTTTTTACAATAAAACAGCCCTTGACTTTAGATTTTGACGGAATTATAAAATCTGTTGTTACATCTCCACTACCTATATCTTCATTTAAGGCGTCTTCTATTATCTTATCTATTTTATCTGAATATTTTTTTAATAAATCAGTCATGATATCCTCTTTTTAATATATTTATAAGTTCTTCTAATTTTTTAAGTTCCTGTTTTAAATTTTGAAGTTTCATATTTTCTTCTTCTATTAGTTTTTTAGGAGCATTATTTGAAAAATTTTTATCATTTAATTTTGTTTCTATTTTTTTAATACCGTTTAATAAATTGTTTTGTTGTTTTTCCTTATTAATTATTAATTTTTGCAAATTTTTGATTATACTTTTATTAATTGCAACTATGCCTGCATTTTCATCATTTATTTTAATTTCTCTTGATATAAAATTTTCATTGTGATTATCAAGTATATTATCTATTTTTGCAAGTGTTTTTATAATCTCAGAATGTTCGTTTAATAATTCTTTTTGTTTAACCAGGACTATTGCCACATCAATTCTGTCTCCTGGTGAAAATTCAAGTTCTGCACGTAAATTTCTTATAGTATAAATTATCTGTTGCAAAAATTCCATATTTTTAATCTCTGTTTCATCAAAAACAAATTTATTTTCTGTTTCTGGAAATTTTTCCAGCATTATACTTTCTTTTTTCTCTACTAACGGCAAATCATTGTAAATTTCTTCTGTGATAAAAGGAATTACAGGATGCATAAGCAGCAAAATTTCTTTTAAAACTTTTGCAAGAACTTTTTTAACTGTTTTTTTATAATCAGATTCTTTCTTTAATTCAATTTTTGATATCTCAATATACCAATCACAGAATTCATGCCAGAAAAATTCATATAAGGTTAAGGCAACTTCAGAAAATTTATAATTTTCATATCCGTTTTCAACCTTTTTAATAATGTTATTTAATCTTGTCAATATCCATTTTTCCGGCAATTTTAGATTATTTATTTCAATATCATTATATGATATTTTTTCATCTAAATTATTTATTACAAACTTTGACGCATTCCATATTTTATTCATAAAATTATGATAACCTTTTAATCTTTCTTCATTAAATGCAATATGCCTACTCTGGGTTTCAAGGGTTGTTAAAGTAAACCTTAAAGAATCAGCAGAATATATATCAAGTAAATCTAACGGATCAACCACGTTTCCACGTGATTTACTCATTTTTTTTCCTTCTGCATCACATACAAGGGAATTTATAACAACATAATAAAATGGTTGTTTCCCCATAAATTTCATTCCCATCATAATCATACGGGCAACCCAGAAGAAAAGAATGTCCCAGCTAGTCACTAAAACTGTGGTTGGATAAAAAACTTTAAGTTCTTTTGTATCATCAGGCCAGCCAAGTGTTGAAAATGGCCATAAGGCAGAAGAAAACCAGGTATCAAGAACATCTTCATCCTGTTTTAAATTTTTGCTCTGACATTTTTTACAACTTACAGGTTTTTCTTTTGCAACATTTATTTCTCCACAATCCTGACAATAATATGCCGGAATTCTATGCCCCCACCATAATTGCCTTGATATGCACCAGTCCTTTATATTTTCCATCCAATCATAATAAATTTTCTCCCACATCTGAGGGATAAATTTTACACCGCCATCCTTAACTACCTGAATTGCCGGCCGGGCAAGGGGTTTTATTTTTACAAACCATTGGGTTGAAACATAGGGCTCTACAATTGTATCACATCTGTAGCAATGTCCGACTGCATGTTTATGCTCTTCAATTTTTGTTAATAAATTCTGCTTTTTTAATTCTTCAACAATTTGTTTTCTTGCTGTGAATCTGTCAAGTCCTTTGTATTTACTATTTAAACCTGCATTTTCATTCATTGTTGCATTTTTATCCATAACATTTATTATTTCAAGGTTATGATTCCTTCCTATTTCAAAGTCATTGGGATCATGTGCAGGTGTTATTTTAACTGCACCTGTTCCAAATTTCATATCAACGTATTTATCCTTTATAATTGGTATTTTTCTTCCTGTTTCAGGAAGTATTAGTAATGTTCCTTCCTTTATATTTTTGTATCTCTCATCATCTGGGTTTACCGCAACAGCGGTATCTCCTAACATTGTTTCTGGTCTTGTTGTTGCAACCTCTATGAATTTTTCAGGATTATCAGCAAATGGGTATTTTATATAGTATAAATTTCCTTTAATTTCTTTATGAATGACTTCAATATCAGAAATTGCAGTTAAACATCTTGGGCACCAGTTTATTATGTAATTTCCCCTGTAAATTAAACCTTCATTATACAATCTTATAAAAACTTCTTTTACTGCATTAGAAAGTCCTTCATCCATTGTAAATCTTTCTCTTGACCAGTCAAGGGATGAACCAAGGCGTTTTAATTGATGCATAATTGTTGAGCCATATTTTTCTTTCCATGCCCAGACTCTTTCTAAAAATTTTTCTCTGCCTAAATCTTCTTTTTTCTTGCCTTCTTTTTTTAATTCCCTTTCAACAACATTTTGTGTTGCAATACCAGCATGATCGCATCCAGGAAGCCATAAAACATTAAAACCCTTTGCTCTTTTATATCTGGAAAGAATATCCTGGAGTGTATTATTCAACGCATGTCCCATATGCAAAGATCCGGTAACATTAGGCGGCGGGATTACAATAGAAAATGACGGCTTGTCTGAATTCACATCAGCATAAAAATAATTTTTATCGAGCCATATTTTATAATTTTTTTCTTCTATATCTTTGGGTATATATTTATCAAGCATACATATCTCCTCTGGTAAAAAAATCTTTCATAATTTATCACTTTTTAATAAAAAAGTCAAAAATTTATTGACATATTTTAAAGAATCATTATAATTTTATAAAATTTATTTTTTGGAGGGGTTTTATGAGAAAAAGTGTTATTATTTTAGGTTTAATTTTAGTAATACAAAGTGTAGTATTTTCAAACACATGGATTTTTAATGATTGGTCTTCCTGCACAATGCAAAATTGTATTTACAATCCTAAAAAAGATTATGTTA
The DNA here is from genome assembly GCA_015661035.1 of Candidatus Calidifonticultor daggyaiensis. Classification (GTDB taxonomy): domain Bacteria; phylum Actinomycetota; class Humimicrobiia; order Humimicrobiales; family Humimicrobiaceae; genus Calidifonticultor; species Calidifonticultor daggyaiensis. The sequence continues at coordinate 8,202 of JACVJA010000020.1, forward strand.
TGGTTTATGAAGTTGTCAGCGATGAATTTTCTGGTAGTAGTTTAAATAGGAACTGGTTATTTGAAACAGGAATATACAATGGATTAAACAGAGGTACTGTAACTATGGGAGAAAAAGTTAATGGATGGCTAACTTTAAAAAATTTAGATATTGGTGCTCCTATTCCATTAACAGAATGGTTCTTAGATATTGATACCGCCCCAAAAATAATGCAAATAATAAAACCGTCTGATAATTTTGATGTTGAATCTTTTATAACAATACCTTCACATAAACCAAATGGTCTTCATGGTTGTTACAATGGTATGTTTTATAGAGAAGATTTGCATAGCGGAACTGTCAATGCAATTGACATTGATTATGCCGCACATCCTCAATCAAATGAAATTTTTATACATACTTTTCAAGTGATTAATGGAGTTAGAAATTTTTTTTCATCTAATTATAGAAATTACTATTCTTTTAATTATCCTCTTACTGTTACAGTTGAGGGTGCATTTTTTAGAATGCAAAAAATTAACGCGACTGTTAATGTGTATTTTAAATTTAATTTAAATGATAATTGGACTCTACTAAAATCATATAATAATGTAAATTATAATAATGCTTTTATTGGATTATATTTTAAAGAAACACATATTTCTAACGCCTATGCAAATTTTGATTATTTTAGAATAACAGGAACTTCGTCAACCGGTTCTAATGGTGCTATATTTACTCCTATCATTGATTTAGGTGGAACTCCTAATGGGCAAGGAATTTTATCCTGGGAACAGGAAATTCCTGATCCTTCATCATATTTAAGATTCTATGTTCAAACATCTCCTAATCAGATTAATTGGGAAAATTGGTCTGGTCCTTATACTAATAATTTTGGTAGTCCTATTGCTTCTACAAATGCCAGATATATACGTATAAAAGCAGAATTATTTTCTGCTGCTCCGGGACTTTCCCCATATTTTAGGAATATAAAAATTTATTATCCTGAATCTCCTCCATCTCCTCCTTTAGTTGTATCACCTGATTGCATTAATAATGGCTGGGCAAATAAAAATAATATTTCTTTTACCTGGTCTGGCGCTGATAGTAATGGTGTTACTGTCGCCGGCTATTTTTATTCCATTGACTCATCCCTTTCCACTTCTTCTGCTTTTACCACTACATCATATATTAATATTTCCGGTTGCTCTGAAGGAATGCATATCTTTAGGATTATGGCTCAAGCGGATTGGGGAAATAATTCCTTATGCAGTGAAATATCCACCTTTAACTTCGGCATTGACTTTACCCCACCTTTATTACCTTCTGTTGTCTCTTCATCTCACCCTCAATTTACACCAACTAACGATAATAATTTTTCTATCAAACTTTCTTCTTCTGATTCTTTATCTGGTATCGCTGGATATTCTTATTCTCTATCTGCTTATGAAACTGAACCAGATAATATAGTTGATAATATATCAGGTAATATATATATCCAAGGACTTAATAACGGAGATTATATTTTTAAAGCAAAAGCAATAGATAACGCAGGCAATACTTCTGTTATATTAACATATTATATTAAAGTTGATTATAAAAATAATATCCTTGACAAAAATCATGTAAAAGTATATCCCACAATATGCGGTTCTGAAATAAAAATCAATTATAGATTAAATGCATCTGTTAAAAGAATGAAAATAGATATAAAAGATGCATCCGGAAAAACAATAAAAAGTTGTGAAGGAAATACTACTTATGGTGATAACGAAATAAAAGAAAACATATCAGAATTTGCAAATGGTGTTTATTTTATAAAACTCCGCGCACAAAGAAATGATGGCAAAGAAGATATAGTTATAAAAAAATTTATTGTTAAAAAGTAATTTAAAAAATTAAAAAAATAGCACTTTATTTAAAATAAATTATTATCGTAATATTATTAATTTTTGTGGTTTACTTTTTACCTTATTTCCTTTTGAATCTTTTCCTGTAATCAAAATATAATATGTGCCATTTGCAAGGTCAGCCAGATATTTTTTATCCATAGTTATTATTGTCTCACCGGCTTTTAATTCATAAGGTAAATTTATTCTTTTTATCAATCTTAAACCAGAAGTGTAAATATTTATATTTATATCGCTGAACTTTTGTGTTATTACAATCATTATTATTAAACCTTCTGTTTTTGAATTTATCGGATTTGGATAAATTATTATCTTTCTTATTTCAAATTTTTCACTCTCTGATATTTGTGTGGGAGTGAAAGTAATAATCGGCATTGTTGATGTAGTAATTGTGTAAGTATGTGATAGTGTTGGTGTTGGTGTTTGTGTTTGTGTAGAAGTAGAAGTAGAAGTAGAAGTAGATGTAGATGTAGATGTAGATGTTGATGTTGATGTAAATGTTGATGTAAATGTGTAGGATGCTGTATTTGTTTTTGTTGTAGTCATACTAATACTCATAGTGCTTGTAAAAGTCGGTGTCTGTGT
>JACVJA010000021.1 GCA_015661035.1 Candidatus Calidifonticultor daggyaiensis
TAGTTAAAATATATTTACCTGTGAGATTAGGTTTTTAAATCTGATTTAAATAAATAATTAAGTGATAAAAAGATTAAAAATAATATAAAAATATAAAACATTAAAACTGTTTGAAAAATTATGGAATAAAAAATAATGGAAAATAATGAGTTAAAACTTATAACTAAGATTGCAAGGCTTTATTATTTAAATGATTTAAATCAGCAAGCTATAGCGGAAAAATTAAATATCTCAAGAACTAAAGTCTCCCGATATTTAACTAAGGCTAAAAAAAATAAAATTATAGAAATAAAGATATCCTCACCCTTTGAGAGGTTTGAGGAATTTTCTTATCAAATTGAAAAAAAATACAATGTTAAAGAATGTATAATTGTTTCATCTTCAACATCCCAAGATGAAATTTATAAAAATTTAGCCTCTGCTTTAAATGAGTTATTGTGCCGTATTTTAAAAGAAGGTAATTATATAGGTGTTGGATGGGGAATGACTTTAAAATCAGTGGTTAAATTAATTGAACCTTCTACTAGAATTTATATAAACGTTATACCTTTGGTTGGTGGATTAGGTAAAATTGGTATCGAAGTACACACAAATTTGGTAGCAAGCTTGCTTGCAGAAAAGTTTGGCGGAATCAGCTATTCTATACATTCACCCGCTGTTTTAGACAGTCAATTTGCAAAACAAATTTTAGAAAAAGATTCTAGTATAAAAGAAGTTCTTGACATGATGGATAAAGTAAGTGTTGCTTTATTAGGGATGAGTGACATTGGCCCAGATTCTACTATGGTTAAAACTGGAAATTTTACATTTCATGATTTTGAATATCTTGCAAGTTTGGGTGTTGTTGGGGATGTAAATCTAATATTCATAGATAGATACGGCAAAGAAGTAAAAAATAAGCTTGATGACAGAATCTTAAAAGCTCCTTTAATAAAAATACAAAAAATAAAAAATGTTATTGGAATTGCATTCGGTAAGAAAAAGGTTGATGTAATAAGAGCAGCTCTAACAGGTAAAATAATAAATATCTTAATTACTGATGAAGAAACTGCTATAAATTTATTGCCATAAATTTAGTTTCATTAATTTAGTGCTATTAATTTATGAATTTAAAATTAATAAAAATATTAATATAAATATTTGTCTATAAATATTTGTCTATTTGTAAACTATTAAAAAGCGATTGGAGTAATTTATGAAAAATTTTTTAATAATTGATGGTCATAAAATAAAGGATTCTTATTGGGAGCTTGAAAAAAGTTTAATGATTGAAATGCTTCAAAAAATGTATGAAATAAGATTTTTTGAAGGCGAAACAGAGCAGTTTATAATTAAGGGTCAAATACATGGGACTTGTCATCTATATGTAGGCGAGGAAGCTACTGCAGTTGGTGCGATATACGCGTCTGAAAAAAAAGATTATATTACTTCGACACATAGAGGACACGGTCATTGTATTGCTAAAGGTGGGGACCTTAAGTTGATGATGGCTGAACTTTTAGGAAAAGCAACTGGATACTGTAAGGGTAAAGGTGGTTCAATGCATATTGCTGATGTTACGAGTGGTAATTTAGGTGCTAATGGAATTGTTGGTGGAAGTATTGATATTGCAACGGGAGCAGCACTAACTTGCAAAATGAAAGAAAAAGATAAAATAGTTTTATGCTTTTTTGGAGATGGAGCAGCCAACAGAGGTAATTTTCACGGCTCATTAAATATGGCATCAATTTGGAATTTGCCAATAATATATATTTGTGAAAATAACCAATATGGGATGTCCACTCCAATTAAAGAGGCATTTAATATAAAAAGAATTTCTGATAGAAAATGTGCTTATAATATTGAAGGCCTAACTATTGATGGAAACAATTTGGTTGAAGTTTATAATACAATAAAACATTTTTCTGAATACTGCAGGAGCGGTAAAGGTCCAGTACTTGTTGAGTGCTTAACATATAGATGGAAAGGTCATTCAAAAAGCGATGCACAGGTTTACAGGTCTAAAGAAGAGGTAAAGGAATGGATGGAAAAAGATCCTATTATAAGATATGAAACCTTTTTGATAGAAAATGGTGTTCTTTCAAAACAAGAAGCAATTGAGGTTAAGGAAAAAGCAATAAAAGCTATAGAAGAAGCAGTAAGTTTTGCAGAAGATAGCCCTTTTCCTGACCCATCAACAGTTGAAGAGGATGTTTATGCATAATTTTTTTTATTTTATTTGCACTATTTAAGAAATTTCAGTTTAATTTGTTTTAAAAGAGGTGATTATAATGCGTGAAATTACTTATCTTGAAGCAATAAGAGAAGCGATGCAGCAAATGATGAGAATAAATCCAGATGTGTATTTGATTGGAGAAGATGTTGCAGAATATGGTGGAGCTTTTGGCGTTTCTGTTGGAATGCTTGAGGAATTTGGAAAAGAAAGAATAAGAAATACTCCAATTTCTGAAGATGCTGTAATTGGTGTTGCTACAGGCAGTGCAGTAACCGGTATGAGGCCAATTGCAGAAATTATGTTCTCTGATTTTATTACAATTGCTATGGATGAAATTGCAAATCAAGCAGCTAAAATTAGATATATGTTTGGAGGAAAGGCAAAAGTACCATTAGTAATAAGAACTGCAGGTGGGGGAGGCACAGGTGCTGCTGCTCAGCATTCTCAAAGCTTAGAAGCTTTAATTGCACATATTCCTGGTTTGAAAGTTGTAATGCCTTCATGTCCTTATGATGCAAAAGGCTTGCTAATTGCAGCTATTAATGATGATAATCCTGTAATTTTTATTGAGCATAAACTTTTATATAAAAATAAGAGGTATATACAGCATGTGCCTGAGGAAATATATGAAATTCCTTTAGGTAAAGGTGATATAAAAAGGGACGGGAAAGATGTGACAATAGTTGCAACATCATTTATGGTAAAGAAGTGTCTAGAGGTATCTGAGCAATTAAAAACAGATTATGCAATAGATTGTGAAGTTATTGACCCTAGAACAATTAGGCCCTTAGATATTGATTTAATATTAGAATCGGTTAAAAAAACATCAAGGCTTATATGTGTTGAGGAGGCTTGTGGGTTTGGAGGATTTATGGGTGAGGTAGCAGCACAAGTTGCAGAATATGGTTTTGATTATTTAGATGCACCAATTATAAGAATTACAGGGAGAAATTGCCCTGTTCCTTATAGTCTAGTTTTAGAAAACGAAATGATACCCAATCATGAAAGAATTAAAAAAGGAATTTTAGACTTACTTAGAAAGAATTAACTTCTTTACATTAAAATAATAATTAATTAAAATTTAAATAATAAGGTTGCTCTTAGTAGTTTATTATAGCAATAACTTAAATATATATATATATATATATATATAACATTAAATATATTATAACTAAATATACATAACAATAAATTAAAAATAAATTAAAACAAAAAATTTAGTGGCTTTTAAATTCAAACACATTTTTATTTATTTTATAAGGAGGATTATTAATGCATGAAGTTATAATGCCAAAGCTTGGTCTAACAATGGAAACAGGTGTAATTGAAAAGTGGCATAAAAAAGAAGGAGATAAGGTTGAAGCTGGTGAAGTTTTATTCGAGGTTATGACTGATAAAGTTTCCCTTGAGGTGGAAGCTTATCATTCTGGAATATTAAAAAAAATATTAAAAAAAGAAGGCGAAGAAGTGCCTGTAACTGAGGTTATAGCTTTTATTGGAGAAGAAGATGAAGAAGTGCCCGAGGGTATTGACAAAGCAGCTTCTGCAAAAGTAGAAGAGTCTGGGCAAATTCAAAAACAAATGGCAAGTCAAGCTGCTGCAGGAGGTTCATCAGTTTTAACAGAGTCTAGGGTTTCAGCTGAACAGGTTTTAGCTAAACAGGTATCAACCGAACCGTATGATCAAAAATTAGAGCAGTTAAGCTCAGCTCAGGATATTAGATCTAGGGATATAAAAATTTCACCTTTAGCAAGAAATTTAGCTTTAGCCAAAGGTGTTGATATAACAAGAGTTAAAGGCTCTGGCCCTGGCGGTAGAATTGTTAAAGAAGATATTGAAAGTTATCTAGCTTCAATTAGCACAAAAGAGACTCAAGAACAAATTATAGAGAGCGAGGGAAGGATTAAGATCTCTCCGTTAGCAAGAAAAACTGCTGCAGAGCTAGGTATAGATTATAAAACTGAGTCCATTAAAGGCACTGGACCTGAAGGAAGAATAGTAAAAGATGATATATTAGCTTATGCTGAAGCAAAGAAAAAAGCTGCGCAGCAACAGCTGAAAGTTGTTCAGCCAGAGTTTGAAAAAGAAACACAAAAGCCTGTTTCAGAGCCTTCAATTATAAAACCAATATTATCTGTTGGGGAAATTATGCCAGTTTCGCCAGCTGTTAAATCTTCAACACCTTTAAAGGGTATGCGTAAAGTAATTGCTGAAAGATTGACCTATTCAAAGCAAAATATTCCTCATATTATTCTTACGGAAGTTATTGATGCAACAGAATTAGTTTTGCTAAGAGAAAGGACAAAAGACAAAGTTCAAGAAGTTTATGGGGCAAAATTGACGTATACTGACTTTATCATTAAGGCTTCTGCTATAGTATTGGCAGAACAGCCAGTTATAAATGCCTCTTTACAAGATGGTAATCATATTATATATGATGATGTAAATATTGGTGTTGCTGTATCAGTAAAAGAAGGTCTGATTGTTCCAACCATTTATAAAGCTGACAGACTCCGTTTAAGCGATATTGCAAAAAAAAGAACTGAGCTAGTAGATAAAGCTCACAGGTCAGTATTAACAATTGAAGAAATATCAAATGGGACTTTTACAATTACAAATTTAGGAATGTATGGAATAAGAAATTTTACAGCTATAATTAATCCACCACAAGGGGCAATATTAATGGTAGGTGAGATTTATAAAGCACCAGTTGTAATTGATGATAAAATTGTAATTAGAAGCCTTATGGATACTTCTATTGCAGTAGATCATAGAATAATTGATGGGGCAGATGCTGCAAAATTTTTAGCTAGACTAAAAGATATTTTAGAAAACCCAGAAATTATGCTTATTTAAAATAAAATATATTAAAACTAAACAAAGTATACTTTATAAATTACTAAAGATTAATAAAGATAAAAATGAAAGATGAAGTTACCAAGATAACACTTTATTGTATTAATTGTAATGAAGAAACACCTCACACAGTACAATATATTGGAGAATATCTCAGAAGTGTCTCTTGTGATAACTGCTCAAAAAAAATTGAGATAGATAGGAGGCACTTAAGAACTGTTTTTGCAGAAGATTTTATAGATAGAATTTTATCAAAGCCTCATAGGATGACTGAAGATATGAAAAAGGCTCTTGCAACTTTAACTCCATTTTTCCCTAAAAGGTTATTTAGAGAACCTTTGCAGGTATTCCGTGAAATTTATGAAATATTAAAAAAGGATGATGAAACAAATTCTGATAACGATTCTGATAAAGAAAATGATAAGATAGAAAATGATGATAAAAATAGTTAAATTTTAAAATTATTTTTACTATTTTATATAGTTGTTTTTAATTATTTTAATATTAAATACTTTTTCAAAATTTCTTAATATTATATCTTTTACAAAACTAACTGTAATTTCCTTTTTTAATAAAACAGAAAGAGATGTTTGAGGATAATCTTTTAAACCACATGCTATTATATTCTTAAAATAGTTCAAATCAACGTTTATATTAAATGAAAAACCATGATAGGTTATCCATTTTTTTACGTGAATCCCGATTGATGCTATTTTTTGGTTATTGACAAATACGCCTCTTATTTTTTTGATCCTGTGGCCTGTTATTTTAAAAAAGCTTAGTGTTTCTAAAATTATTTGTTCCAGATTATAAACATATTTTGTTAAATCTTTTTCAAATTTTTCTAGATTAAAAATAGGATAACATATAAGCTGACCAGGTCCATGAAAAGTAACATCTCCCCCGCGGTTTGATTGGTATATCTCTATATTTTGTTTTTTTAGCTCAAGAATTGGGGTAATGATATTTTTAATATTTCTATTACTGCCAATAGTTATTACGGGCCAGTGCTCAAGAAGCAAAATAATTCCTGTATAATTTTTTATTCTTATTAACTCCCAAAGTTCAATTTGTAAATTATAGGCATAGTTATACTCTATAATTCCTAAATCAAAACAAATTAAATTTTTATTTTTGCTATTTTGGCTGCTGCTTAAATTAAATTTATCTTCAAAATTTCTTAGATGAGACTTTATTTTTTCAAAATATATTGGCTCCAATTTATCCTTTTTATTTTTTTGTTTTATATTTGCTTACAATTGTTCTTTCTTTTATAATCTATCTTTTATTTTTTAAACTACTTTAAAAATAAATTACAATTAATTTTATCAAAGTATTGTTTTTATTATAATCCATAATATAATTTTTAAGACAATCTTTTTAAAAGGTTAATTTGAAGGAATTATATTTTAATCAAAATTATTTTTTTGGGGGTAAGTAATGGAAATAAAAAATGCAGACCTTTGTGTTATTGGTGGTGGTCCAGGGGGTTATGTTGCAGCAATTCGTGCGGCAAAACTTGGTTTAAGAACAATTGTTGTAGAGAAGGAATTTCTTGGCGGAACATGCCTTAATTGGGGCTGTATCCCAACAAAAGCACTATATCATGTTGCTGAAAAAATTGATGAAATAAAAAAATCTAATATTTTTGGTATCTCAGTTCCAGGGTATAGTCTTGATTTTAAGAAAGTGATGGAAAGAAAAGACAAAGTAGTTATTGCTCAGAGACAAGGACTTTCCTATCATTTTAAGAAAAATAATATAGATTTAGTTAATGGAAAAGGAAAGCTTTTAAGCCAAAATAGTGTAGGGGTTGAAGACGCTTCAGGTCAAGTAAAAACTCGTATAGATGCAAAAAATATAATTATTGCAACAGGATCTTTTGCAGGAAGTGTTCCGCCTTTTATATTAGATGGCAAAGATATACTTGATAATATTGGTATTTTAAGTTTAGAGCAAATACCAAAGTCTTTATTAATTGTAGGTGGAGGTGTTATAGGCTCAGAATTTGCAAATATTTTTAGTACTTTTGGCTCTGAAGTTACAATTATTGAAATTTTACCAAGAATTTTATCAACTGAAGATATAGAGGTATCAAAGGTAATTTTTAAATCTTTAGAAAAAAAAGGTGTAAAAATTTTTATTAATACTACAGTAAAAGAGATAAAAAAAGGTGTTGACGGGTTTATTTGCATAACTAATGATGGACAGCAAATTAGTGCAGAAAAAATATTAATTTCTGTTGGTAGAAAGCCTTTAACTAATGATTTAGGGTTAAAAGAAGTTGGTATAGAAACTGATGCAAAAGGTTTTATAGTAGTTGATCAGTACTTAAAAACAAATATTCAAAATATATATGCAGTTGGAGATGTTATTGGCAATTATCAATTAGCACATGTAGCATCATTTGAAGGAAAAATTGCTGCAGAAAATATTGCTGGACAAAATAAAAAGATAAATTATAAGGTAATACCTTGGGCAGTATTTACTTCTCCTGAAATTGGTACTGTTGGATTAAATGAAAAACAAGCTAAAGAAAAAGGCTATAATGTTTGTTTTGGATTATTTCCATTTAGTAATAGTGGGAAAGCTTATATCACAGGTGAAACTGAAGGTTTTATAAAGATAGTAACAGACAAAGATACTGGAGAGATTTTAGGCGCACAAATGGTTGGACCAAGGTGTTCAGATTTAGTTCACGAAGTTGCAGTGGCAATGCAGGGAGAGATGATTATAGACAATTTAGCTGAGACTGTTCATTCACATCCAACATTATCTGAGGCTGTTATGGAAGCAGCCGAAGATTGCTTAGGTTTAGCTACCCATATTACAAGATAAATATATAATAAACTTATAATGTTTTATTTATAATTATTATTAATAATTTAAATATTAATAATATAGAGATTTTTAATAATCTAAGCCATTTTATTGTTAGGATTTTAAATTGATAAAACTTGTAGTTACAGATGTAGATGGGACTCTGCTTGATGAAAATTCTCAATTGCCAGATTTAAATAAGGAAGCAGTTTATGAATGTTTAAGCAGGGGGATTAGAGTAATTTTAGCTACTGGTAAATCTATTTTTGCAATTAAATATTTAATAGAAACATTGCAATTAAAACTTCCGCAAATTACATTAAATGGAGCAGTAGTTGTTGACAGTAGCTATAATATTTTAAAAGCTGTAAGAATTGGTTCAAAATATTTTTATGATATTATAAAAACAATTAAAGATAAAAATTATAAACCATTGGCAGCTTTAGCCAATGGGTTAATATATTATGATGAATATGACCCTAATTTCCGCGTATTTGAAGAAGTACATGAGCCATTATATAAGGTTGAAAAATTAGAAAAAAATGAGTACGCAAATGAGTGTGTATCTGTTAGTGTAGCAATTAAGGAAACTGATCCATTGGATTCATTTTTACGCAAGAAATATGAGCAAAAACTTCAAGTGGTACGATCAGGGGAATACTTTTTTGATATTTTAAGAAAAGAAGCTAATAAGGGAGATGCACTTTCTTATATATGTAATAAGTTGGATATTTCAAAAAAAGAAGTTGCTGTAATTGGTGATAGTCCAAATGATTTAAGCATGTTTAAGTTTGCTGGTTTGCGAATAGCGGTAAAAAATTCATTTCCAGAAGTTTTAAAAACAGCAGATTATATAACAGATGAAAATTATAAATGTGGTTTTGCAAAAGCTGTTTATCAATATATTTTAAAGACGTAGTTTTTAATTGTGATACTTTTAAAAAAAAATTCTTTGCCATGGAGGCTCTAGTCCTTAAATAGAATGTGAGGATATAGAAAGTTTAATAGAGAAAGTTTAGAAAGTATTATTTTTTGATTACTATGATGAAACTAAGCTAAGTATTTGAATGCAAATGTATTTTATTTATAAAATATAAGCTGAAATGCTATTGCAAGAATTAATATTATTATACCTATTAAAATCCCTATTGTACTAAAATCCATATTTTAAATTATTTCCTATTAAATTTATTAAATTTATTTTTTAGCTAAATTTTTTGCTTTTTAAACTTATAGTTTATTTTAAATTATTCATTATACGAAAATTTTTTAGTAAATAATACTTTAATAAATTGAACTGATATTAAATAAGTAATAACAAGCATAAAAATTATTCCAATAAAAGAAATAGGGAGTTTTACGAATCCAAAGAATTTTCCAATAAATGAATAAACTATTAAATATGCTAAACCTACGATACCAAAAGCGCTGAATAAAAGTGGCTTACTTGGCTTGCTTTGAATAAATGGGATTTTTGATGTTCTTATTATGAAAATGACTAAGGTTTGTGTTGTTATAGATTCTAAAAACCAAAAAGTATGGAAACTAGCAGGTGAAATTTTTAACAAAAGTCCAATTAAAAAAGTTACTAAATCAAAGATAGAACTAATCGGGCCAAATATTAGCATAAATCTTTGAATCATTTTGATGTTCCATGGTTTTGGATTGTTAATGTATTCTTTATCAACACTATCAGTAGGAATTGCAATTTGTGAAATATCATAAAGAAAATTGTTAAGTAAAATTTGTATTGGAAGCATAGGTAAAAATGGAAGAAATATACTAGCTATTGTTGGGCTAATCATATTACCAAAATTTGAACTTGAGCCCATTCTAATGTATTTAATTATGTTGCCAAAAACCTTTCTTCCTTCGACTACACCCTCTTCAAGTGCAGTTAAGTTTTTCTCTAAAAGAATTATATCTGCAGTTTCTTTAGCAATATCAGTTGCATTATTAACAGAAATACCAACATCTGCAGCTTTTAATGCTGGTGCGTCATTAATTCCATCACCTAAAAAGCCTACAACATTTCCTTTAGCTTGTAATGCTTTTATGATTCTTTCTTTTTGTGTTGGGGTGAGACGTGTAAAAAGAGTGCTATTCTCAGCAGCTTCTTGTAAGTCTATATCATTTAAAGTTTCAATTACTTCCCCGGATATGCTTCCTTTGACATCAAGCTCAACAAAGTCACAAATGTTTTTTGTTACCAAAGCATTATCACCAGTTAAACCAGTTATGGGACGAACAGTGAAAAAGAGAGTTGTAATTTTTCCAACAAATGTATTTAAAACAATAGCTTTATCTAAAATGGCAAATATCTCTTTGTCTGATAGTTCTTTATCAGAACTATAAATTGTTTTAGCAATATCTATGATGTTTTTCTTGAATAAACTGACTAAACTATTTTTAACGAATTCCTTGAAATCTTGAATATTACTATCTATAACCTCTTCTATCTCTTTTAACACACTTTTTTGGTATGCCCTGAATGCTTCATTGCTTGTTATATCTTTTATATCTATGCTCTTGTCAGATACTTCTGAATTTATTCTTTCAAATATATCAATAATGCTATCTATAGTTTTTACCCCCTTTTCTTTGAAAAATAACATAATTTCTTTGTAAAATAAAAGTATGTTTTCTTTTAAATCATTATTATAAACATAACTTAAAACATTTTTATTATCTGTATAGTTAATAGTTTGCTTAGATATTTCA
>JACVJA010000022.1 GCA_015661035.1 Candidatus Calidifonticultor daggyaiensis
TTATAATAAATTTTTTTTAATTCATTTAAGATTAAATGTAATCCAGATTCTGCAGGTAATTTTTGATTACAATATTGAAAAATTTTATTCCAGAGTTCTTTTTTTTCATCTATATGAATAGAATTAAACCATTCAAAAATTTTATTAAAATCAATATTATTATCTAAATTACTATTTTGTTGTTTTGGCAAATTGACTTCTAAATTGTTATTTCGTTGTTCTGTTTTGTTGTCATCAGAAATATTTTCTTTTTGATGATTCTGTTTATTTTTTTCCATATTAAAAAATTATTATAGTTAATATATATCGGTTAAACAAATTTTAAAATATATCTCATAAGCCGATTTACTTAAAAAATATAAATTATTTTTTATGTCTGTTTATTCAATTGAATTATTAAAAAGAAATGATGACGGTTCTCTTGGTGATTCTATTGGCGAATATTTTTTTTTAATAGGGTTAACTACAATTAATAATAAATATTCATATAAAATTGTCATAGAAGATACATTGTCTAAAAATAAAAATAATATTTCTGTTAGTGATATGGGATTAGGGATAGAAAGAATCACAATCAGTGGAGAAATCTATACAAAATTCAAAGGTAGTCCTCCTAAAAAACCAGAAGGTTTTTCTTTAACAAATTATTTATTAGAAAAGACAGGTGTTCAAAATGTTATAGATGCATTTGATAAATTAATTGGTTCAGTAATTGAAAAAAGAGCTGGTATAACAGAATATTTGAATTTGCTTGCTTTCTTTGATGTTTTCTTCCGTGGTGGTAAATTTTTGTCTTCTGATTCCCAGATGATACCTATTGCCAATCATTTTTTCTTTGAAAAACTTTCTAATGAAACATTTAATTTTAGTGAATATGCTTTAGTTTTTCACGACTATTTTAAGAATAGAGATTTAGAAGTTGTTATTGATAAAGATGGTTTTGAAGTTAATCAAAACGTTAATGATCCATTTTCAATTACATTTACTATAAATTTTATTGTATTAAGAGATATAAAAGATTTACATATACAAAAAGTAAAATCTATAATTGAAAGAATATTGACTATTAACCCAATTCAGGTAATAAATAATGTTCAAAATTTAATAGATAGTGTAGTAAGAATTCCAGCAGAAATATCTAATTTTTCTATTAGTGTAGTAGATACAATCCAGTCTTTTTCTAATATATGGAATAATACAAAAGAAACATTAATTGGTGTAAAAAACAAAATACAAGATGATGGTAAATATATTACACGTTCTTGGCAAACTTCTATTAAGAATTTTAAAAAAATATTTAATTTACCAGAGAAAAAAAATTTATATGAAAATATAATTAATAGTATTAATAAAGCTACAAATGATTTAACTACTATTGAAAATAAATTTCTTGAAGAAAAACAAAAATTATCAAATGAAGAAAGGAAAATTCAAGATCTTGTTTCTGGTTTAAAATTATTGAAAGATTTATCAAAAAGAATTTTATATAATATAGGGCAATCTGCTGTAGTGCCTACTTCTTCTTTAGAAGAAGAAGCAATTCAGGGTAATAAAAATTTTATAGATTATTTTAGAGACCCTATATATGAAGCTTTCTTGTATGCTTATGATGGTATAATAAATACTTATGCAATGGTGATATATATTATTACAAATAATAATTATGAAATTATAGATAAAAATAAAAAAGACTTAAATCAAATTGCACAGGACAATTATGGAGATGGTAATTTAAAAGATTTTATTTTATATGTAAATAAAAATAATAAAGATACTACATTTGTTAAAGTCCCTAAATTAAATATAAGAACTAATAATGTAATCTATAAAGAACCACCAGTAATAACAATAAAAGATTTAGAAAAAAGTTTATTAGGAGAAGATATAAAATTAACCGAAGATAGAGATTTTGCTGTTTCTTTAAATGGTGATCTCGCTATAGAAGAAGGTATGAATGCTTTAATACAAAATACAATCGATATGCTTGAAACAGAAGAAGGTTCACTTCCATTTTATCCTGATTATGGAATCAAAAAAAATTTAGGTGAATTACCAGAATATTATATTAAAATATCTTTTGTTAATATGGTTATAAATAAATTATTATCTGATCCAAGAATTATATATGCTAATATTGTAAATGAAAGACAGGAAGGTAATGTGATTATTTTTACAATACAAATAACTACATTAACCAAAGAAAGTTTTTTTATAGATATATAAAGGGAATCTTATGAGTGAAATCAAAATTGGTTTAAATTTAGATACAAAACAAGCAGAAAATAAGCTTAAAAGTTTTGTAGAAATAAGCAGGAAAAAAGATATATCCATTACAAGTAAAGTAGCTGATATTACAAAATCTCAATTTAAAGAAGGGAAAAGAATTGCAACAGAATATTCTGGGTCAATTGATGAATTAGCTTCTGGTGGTTTTTCTCAAACAATAGAGTTTTATTCAGATATTTTCAAAAAAGTCAAAGATACTATAAAAGATTCAAAAAATAAATTAAAACAAAAGGAAAATCTTAATATCCCACAATTACAATTCCCAGAAAATAATAAAATTAATTTAGTCAAAGATACTATAAAAGAAGAAAAAAAACGTTTCCAGCTTTTAGAAATTTTAACAAATAAATATAAAAATATAAATAGTAAATTTAAACAAAATATAAATGATTTTATCAATAAATTGAAAGAAATACCTCAAAATATTAAAAAAACAACAGATGAGATAAATCGTATTAATAAAAAAGGAAGTAATATACCTTCAATTCATAATATAAATATGGGGGGTGGATTAAGTAATATTTTTGGTAGTCTTGGAGCTTCTTTACCTTATGTAGGTGCATTATTTGCTGTTTTAGGTGGAGCAATTAAATTAATTTCTGATATAGGGCAAAGGACAACACAAGCACAGATGAGCCAGATGCAAACATGGTTTACTCTTGGTGGTTATCGTGGTGGGGGAGGTGGTTATTTCTTTAATGAAGATATAGCACAAGCGATGGTTGAATTTGCCAAAGAACGAAAATATCAATCTGTTAAAGAAATAAGAAAAGGAATTAATTTTTCAACAAGAGAATTACAATATTCTGCATTCCAACAAATACCTATACAAGAATATGCTTCTATTATGGGTATTATTTCTAAAAATACAAATAAAACTAATGAACAATTATTACAGGAATTTAGAAAATACTTTTCTTATAGTGGTGCTTCTATTCTTGGTGAAAGCGATTATTTAAGACAAATTGCTGAACATACAAAATGGATGAGAGAGCAAGGTTTTGATTTATTAAAAGATAATCTCGCTATTGATTATGCTAAATTTTCTTCAATAATGACAAAAGCTTTTGGAGAAGAAAGAGCAAAAGTTTTAAGTCAAAATTTATATAAACAATCTTTAATGGCTGATAGAGGAGGCTTAATAGGAACTTTATCTTTAATGGCAAATTTACAAAAAACAGGAGATATATTCGAAGCATATAAATTAACTGAACAGGGTAAAGGTTTAACAGAAACACTGAGTTTATTTAGTGGAATGAATAAATTAGCAAGTTTTATGTTATTAAGAAATCAAGGTATAACAACTTCTGATATAGAAAAATTATCTAAATTTAATTTTAATAAAGCAATGAAGCAAATTACAATTGCTACAATTAAACCAGAAAGAGAAATTAAGAATATACAACCATTACAAGCAATTGCTAACCAGAATTTAATAAATCAGACTTATGCAACGAGTCAGGCTGGTTTAGAAGCACAACAAATTTCCACAGAATTACTTAAAATGCAATTAGATTTAGTAAATGCTCTTGGACCAGTAGCTAAGGATGCTAAAGATTTTTTTATGCAGGGTAAAACAATGTATAATGATTTAAAAAATTTTTTTAAAGGAATTAATTCTGCTGCTGATTTTATAGAAAAATTATCAACTAAAATTGGTGAAAAAATTAAATTCTTCTAATCTTCTTTTTTATTTTTAAAAATACTAAAATCCTCTCCAGACTCAATTAAAATTTTTTGATATTTATGATAATAGTTTTTTTTAGAAAATTTAGAAAGTAAATCTTTTTTAAATTCTCTAAATGATGGTTTCCTATTACATATCATATAAAATGTTTTATTATGATTATAATCTAGTTTATATAAACAAAAAATTTTATATTTTAAAGGTAGATCTTTCTTTAAAAATTTGCTATATTCCATTAAAAATTCATCAATGTCACTTTTATAGGTTTCACTTGGTACCACTTTTATCCAATTACGATCATTAATATATTTTTTATCAATATATGTTTCAATACTTTTTCTATCATTATTAATTTTACCTGACCAAATTGCAGGTAAAATATAAAAACCTATTATTAAATCATCTATCCCATATTTATCAATTGGTGTCATAATGTCTATTATATTATCTTATATATATTGTATCAAGATTTATCTTTGCTTTTTAAATAATATTTTTTTAAATATTCAATATTATTCCTAAAACTAACAATATCTAATAAAGAAAAATTCTCTAAAATATTGTCTATTTTCTTAAAAATTTCTTCTTTTGCTTTTTTTATTTCCCAGCCATAATGAAATGCTTTTATCATTTCACCATCTAATATCGTCAATATATCACTTGCTTTTTTACTTTTATTTATTTCAGAAATGCTATATAAAATATTTTTTATTTTATTTTCAACATCACCATCTCTTTTAAATCCTGTATATTTGCTAATAACATCAAAAATTGTGTCCGTAATATGTTCATATAATGGTTTACTCTCATCTGGGAACATCATTTTTTTGTGAAGTTTTTCATATAATTCATTAATAATTTCTGGTTTTTTATCAAAAATATCTAATTCTTTAAGAAAATAATCAAAAAAGTTGATTAAAATTGAATAACCACCAATATACACATAAGGATTATCATAATACTTAAATTTATAATTTGGCGCACCCATAGAGTCCATTAATTCTTTTTTTAAAACATCGCTTTTAAATAGATTTACATTTTCATTAATTAATTCATTATAGTTATATATAAATCTTTTGTCTTCTTGGGATAATCGGGGATCATTAAGTATTTGGAAAAATCTTTCATCAATCGAAAGTAAATGATTTATTTCATGTAAAAATGTTCCACGAAAGTATCTTTCCTCAAAAAATGATAATTCAACTCCATATTGGATTTTTTTCATTATGTAATAAAGAGCCGTTGATAATCTAAAATCAAAATCATTTGTTGTAGATACATCACCAGAATCATCTATATACAATGCATTATGTTTTATGTAATCATTTATCCCTAAATAAAATTTTTTTTCATCAGAATTATATTCTATATGCATATTTAAATTATGTTCACTATATAAATAAGGTTCTGGTATATAACGGATTATTTTTTTTTCATATAGTTTATTAAGTATATTTTTTATATTTTGCAATAATTCTTGCTTTTGTTCTTCGGATAGAGGCATATTATATCTTTGTATAGATGCAATATTTTGTTTAACATCTAATTTATAACTTTTATTTAAATAATGTTCATAGGAATTTTTAATATCAGAAACTTTCTTTTTATCTTGAATGTTTTGGTTATGATAGAATTTCCAAATATGATATAATAATTTTTGTTTTTTTAATCTTTTATGGACTTTTTTTCTGAAATTTTCTTCAGCATTATCCTGTTTATTTTGTTCTTGTGGTTTATTCTCTTGTTTTTTATTATTTGTTTTATCAGATTTATCTGATTTTAAATTTACTTTTTCATATTTTTGTTTTTGTTTATTTGTTAATTTACTAAAATAATTATCCCATTTTTCTTTTTCTTTAAAATATTGATATACACCCAGTTGCCATTCTTCTAATTCAAAATCATATTTTTTGGCATTATATTCATAATAATCCTTTTCTGTTTTTTCTAAATACTCTTCTACACTATTTACATTTAGATAAAGAGAAACGACATCAAGTAAGTCTGATAATTTGCTTTTTAAAAAATCAAGAAATCTCTTTTTCTGTTCTTCCTGTGGTTCCTCATATATAAAGATATATGGTCTTTCTGGATCGCCTGTTTCTATTCTTTTTATGTATTTATGTGGTCTTGATTTTAATAACTTCTTTAATATACTTTTTAAGACTATTCCCCTATACATTTAGGGGGAATTATATAATGATAAATACAATCGGTTAATCTTTACTAATTTATCTAACTATATTTTTGCATCAATTTTTCTATTTGTTCTGGTTTTAAATTTTGTTTTATTAAAAATTCTTTAATTGTTTCGGGAGATTGTTTAATTTTACCCTGTAAAATTAATAAAGGTAAATTCCAATCCCATTTTTCGTATTCATTCCATAAGGAAGAATGTTTTGCTTTCTGATAATATTCCCAATCATTATAAATTTGTTCATAAAATTTTTTAAAAATCAAATACAATATATTTTTAAATTGTTCACCAGCTGGGATATCTGTTTCTATTAATAAAGCTATTTCGTATTGATTAAACATAATTAAATTTTTTAAATTATACAAGGATTTATCTATAATTTTATCTATATTTGAAAGAGACCCATTAGTCTGACCTTTAAAATATTTTTCTTCTAAATCTATATTAAATTTTTCTTTTATAAGATAGGTTTCTAATAGATAAAAAATATTTTGATGATTTTTGTTATTCCAATAATATTCTAAACCTTTTTTTTGAAGTTCTATGTCTTTTTCTAATTGTAAAGAATCTTTTTTTAAACCAAATTTACCAATAATAAAACCTATAATTAAAGGGATTTCTTTATTGATTAATAGTTTTTTAATTTCTGGGATTAAATAATGTAGAAAAATACGATTTTGAATATAATCAAATTCATAGTAATATTTATCAGAAATTTCTTCTATGGTCCAGCCATTAATATGATAACTATAAAATAACTCTGCTTCGTCTAATGGATGTAAACTACTACCTATAATAGGTAAAAATTCTTTAATTATTTCGTCTTCCTTATTATAAGACATTTTAATTCTCCTTCTTTTGATTTATTTCTATTTTAAGTTTTTTATATTCTTTTTCAACATTATTTTTTAAATAATTCAGAGAATAGATTAAAATATCTAAATCTTTTAATTTTTTTTGAATTTCATTTTCTCCCCCAATACTTAACAATGAATAAACCAATTCTTTTATAATTTTTTGATTTAATTGATTTGTCCCAGAAGGTAACAAACGTTCTTTTATTTTTAATAAATCATTAATGGATTTATCAAAAAGCTTCTTTGTTGCTTCTGCTTTTTTTTCTTTAATTTTATTTTTTGCAAATTCCATTTCCTGTAAACCAAAAGAACCGAATAAATTAAAATTTTGTTTTGAAATAAAATCCAACATAAAAGATTCCACATGACTATCCCCATATCCCTTGTTTCTATTCTTTAAGAAAAATTTTAATGCTTCTAATTGATATGTTCCATTTGGACTACCATCTTCATTAAGACCATATTTCCCAATTACATATGCAACTTTTAATGGTAATTTTTTTTGAGATATAAGAGATTTAATTTGTGGTATAAGATTATTTAAAGCAAGTCTATTTTCTATAAAACTTTTTGTTCTTATCCCTAATTTTTGCATAATTCTCTCAATTGGCATCCCCCCATCTATCATTTTTTTAAATGCTTTTGCTTCATCTAATGGATTTACTTCTCTACGTATAGAATTTTCATGAACTTGATCTAATGTTCGTTCTGCTTCACTTGTATAATTTTTTATAATTACAGGAATTTTAAAATCTTCTGATAATAAACCTTCTTCTATTAGCTCTTTTACTGCATTATAGCGATGATGACCAGCAACTATTGCAAATTTACCAGTTTCTTTGTTATAATCTAATTTTATAGGATATTCTTTTAAAAATCCTTCATTCAAGATAGAAGTTTTTAATCTTTCAATTGTATTTCTATCATAATGTTCTTGATGGAGATGTAGTTGAGTTAGAGTTTATAGATTTTTTAGCTTTTCTTTATAGGCGATATTTAAGGGATCATTTAGGTTTAGATGTAGATGATACTGGTATAGAGTATAGTGGATGTGGGCCAACAGATTGGTGTGTATTGTTCTAATTCAATGATATCATTTATTGTTAAATATTCTACTACATCTTCTTGAATATAGTTTTCATTTGTGTTTGATTCATTCTCACTAATTTTTACCCATTTACCTTCTGCAATCTTTTTATATTTACCAGAACTTCTATTTCTTATTTCTCCAATTTCTGCCTTTTTTGATTTAAAATGATAATAAAACATAGTTATATCATAATATATTATAATATTTATCGGTTTACGATGAAGAATTTTATTTTATCATAATCTTATGACTACATTAGAACAATTATTTAATAAAGGATATTTACCACGAACAAAACAATTTTTACAACAATTAGCAATATTAACAAAAAAAGAATATGAATCAAGAATATTAGAAACTAAACCAGAATGGTGGGGGAGAATGGCTTTATCCAATTCTGCTGGTGGAGGAGGTGGTATAGGTATAAAACAAATACCCGGTGGTTATATTGTATATTATTTAAATCAAGGGAAATATAATTATTTAAGTGTAATTGAAAAAGGTAGAGCTCCTTATTCTATTAAAAATGCTTTATTAAGAAGTCCAAGAGTTAGATATGGGGAAAAAGGGAAATATATAATAGTTCCATTTTTGAAATCTTACGGAAGAAAAGTAAATGCTCAAAATTTTGATATAAATTCTATTTTACGTTTTGCAGGGAATTTAAAAGATCAAAGAAATATAACAAGGAAAAAATATACACTTATAGAAATAAAAACTGGTTCAGGTAATGTATTTGGAATTGAACAGGGTCCAATTAAAACAGGAAGAATGCAATATAGTTATGTAAAATATATGACTGTTAGTGAAGAATCAAATGGATGGATATATCCTAAAATCAAATCTCAACCTATTGGTCCAATATTACAAAAAAAAGTTAATAATATATTAAATTCTAATCAATTTCAAGATTTAATTAAAAAAGATGTAACAGAATTTTTAGAAAAATTTGTGCGATAAACAAATAAAAGGAATGAATATGGCTAATAATCAAAGAAATAAAGTAAAACAAAATAGACAAAGAGGGAAAAATGCAGAAAAACGTGTAGCTAAATTTTTTAATGGAATAAGATTAGGAATTTTAGGTAAAGAGGACGTAATTACAGATAAATTTTCTATTGAAGTTAAATTAAGAGAAAAATTATCCTTTGAAAAATATTATTATCAATCTGTAAAAAACAATGAAAAAAGAAAAATCCCATTATTATTTATGATTAAAAAACATCAAAAAATATCAGAAGGTTATATTATCATTAAAGCCAAAGACTTTAAAAAATTACTATCATAATTATAAAAATAATTGACTTTAATGAGTTTATTTCAAATCCTACTAAAGATTATATTGATGATATTTTTTAATTATTTCGTTCCTAAATTTTTGTATTTTATTTTCTTCTTCTATTTTTTTTTCTAATGTTTTTACTTTGCTTTTACCTTGCATAATTTCCATTGCCCAGTATCTTAATGCATCCATTGCATGATCATTTTGCTTGATGGGTTTTTGTTTTTTCTCTTCCCATATATAAGAGCTAAATTCTTCTATTGTATGTATACAACTACGAAATATTTTTAATTTTATACCTTTGGTCGATGAGAGTAAATCTTTTACACATTGTATACCTGTTAAAATATCTTTATTTGCAGGTTTTGTAATAAATCCTTCCTGATGCATAGTAGCTCTATCTTCTGAATCATGATCCGCTACTATCCATTGCGGTTTAGGATATTTTCTTAATTCTTTACAATGCTCTCGAACAGTTTTTTCTTTTTTATAATATTCATCAAATAAATAATATATTTCATTCGATGAATCATAAGCAAAAAATAACATTACAAATGGGTTAGTATAACCAAAATCAACAGAAGCAGTAATCTCCCATTCTGGTTTTATTTTGAATGGTTCAATAATAGCGTTCTGAAATTCTGGGTAAACAAGACCTTCTTGATTTACCCATTGTCCCTCATATAATCTTAATCTTTCTACACCAGATAAATTTTTAAAAATCTCTAAATAATCTTGTGATAAATTTGGGTTATCTACTGGTAACCATTTACGATTTACCATTTTTCTATTTTGATTTTCTGATAAAGGTTCATCTGTAATGGGGTTTTTTCTTAATATAAAATATTTATAAATCCAGTGTAATTCATTTCTTGGATTACAATCGATAATGATTTTATTAACTAATTGTTTTTTTATACCTGTTAATTTAAGATCACTATAAGATAAAAGACTTAATCTTGTTTTTAATTTTTGATAAGTTTCAAAACTAATCTGTGTTGCTTCATTAATAAAGATTGTATTATATTCAGAGCCCATTATTTTTTCGACACGTTCCTTATCATCTAATCCAACCCCCCAAATTGTAGAAAAATTTAGAAAAGTAAGA
>JACVJA010000023.1 GCA_015661035.1 Candidatus Calidifonticultor daggyaiensis
TTAAAACCCGCTTGGGTTGCTAGAGATTTTTTACCTCCCGGTAAAAGGCTTGGCTTAAAAGAAGAAGAATATGATGTTGGTAAGAGAGGTTATATTTGTGAAAGATGGCTTGCATCTGTAACTAAAGCTGATAATGCTATTGGTCCTGAAGATGAAGGTTTATCATATATTGAGACTTTTACTGATGAAAAAATTACATTAAAAGAAGCTGTTGCTAATGCTGGAGATTTAATTTTAGGATCTGAATATTTTAAAGTTCATAAAGGTCTTGGAAGATTAGTAAAAATTTATGATTTTAATGCAAGAATTCCTTTTCACATTCATCAAATGGAAAAAGATGCTGCATTAGTTGGAAGAAATTCAAAAGATGAAGCTTATTATTATTTGGAAGATGTTGATTTAGGACCACATCCGGAAACTTTTTTTGGCGTACATCCTTATATAGTTAAAGAAAAAAAATATGATATATTACTTCCTTATTTAATTGAGTGGAAAGATGATCTTATACTTAAGCATTCTAGAGCGTATTTAAATGTTCCTGGTGAAGGGTTTTTCTTGCCTTCTGGAGTTCTTCATGCTCCTGGAACTGCATTAACACTTGAACTTCAAGAAGATAGTGATGTTTTTGCTATGCTACAAGCCTTAAATGCAGGTAAAATAATATCAAAAGATTTACTATTTAAGGATGTTAGGAAATCTGACAGGGAAAGGTATGGTGAAAAAATAATACTAGAGCAGATTAACTGGGAGGAAAATGGAGACCCTTATTTTTACGAAAATCATCATTTAGAAAATATTTTAATTGAAGAAACAAATCAAAAAGGCGGAGTTGAATACTGGATATATTACAATACTCTTAAGTTTTCAGGAAAAAAACTTGTAGTTAAACCAAAGGAAAGTTTTATAACTAAAGAATTAGGAGCTTATAATATTTTTATCTGGAGAGGTAAAGGTAAATTTGACTTGCATGAAATTGAAGCAGGTAACTTCTCAAAAGATGAGCTTTTTATTTCTTATGAAAAGGCAATAAAACCTAGTGTTATAGAAAATACTGGTAAAGATGAAATGATATTATTTAAGTTTTTTGGTCCTGATATAAATAAAAATATCCCTATGATTAAAAAGATTGCTTAATTTTTTATAAGTTTTTGTAAATTAAATTAAAGGAGTAAATATGACAAAAAAATCATCTATTGGTGGTTGGGCTTACATCTGGGGTGGTTATTCAGAATCGCCAATACCACTTGAAGAAGTATTAAAAAAATTAGCAGACTTAGGTTTTGATGGTATTGAAATGGCCGCATTTCCTCCGCATCTTGAAGAAAATACAAAAGAAAAAAGACAAGAGATCAAAGATTTATTAAAGAAGTACAATCTTGAAGTTTCAGGCTTAGCAGCACCATTTCCTTCGCCTGCAACTTCTAGCGAAGAAGAATATTTAAAGGCTGTTAAGAATAATCTTGAGATTTGTATTGACCTAGAAATACCGAAGCTTAGAGTTGATACTAATGAGCCACCTACTCAAATACCAGGTGGTATGGATTATGAAACGTGTTTTACAAAAATTGCATCAGTATGGAATAAAGCAGCAGAAACCTGCCAAAATGAGGGGATTAAATTAATTTGGGAGTTTGAACCAGGCTTTTTATTTAATAAACCTAGCGAAGTAGTAAGAATGGTTTATAAAGTTGATCATCCTAATTTTTCTGTTCTATTTGATTCTTGTCATGCTTATATGTGCTCTGTTGTTGCATCAAGGCAAATGGGAAGCAAGGAAACTTTACCAAAAGGTGTAGTTCAATTTGCACATATGTTAACTGGAAAGATAGGGCATATTCATTTAATTGATTCTGATGGTACACTTCACGATAATGAAACTAGTACTCATGCACCATTAGGAACTGGTTTGTTAAACTTCGATGAAATAATTCCTGCAATTTTAGATGCCGGATATAATGACCAATGGTGGACAATTGACTTATGCTTTTGGCCGAAAGCTTTAGATGTAACTGCAGATTGTAAGAAGTTTTTAGACGATTTAATTAAAAAGTATGGCAATAACAAATAAGAAATAAAAATTAATTAATAGTACATAATAACACAATAATAAATTTAAAATAATCACCAGAAAAAAAGCTATAGATATAAATATATTCATATACTGTATATAAAAAATTATAATTTTATTTTAATTTTTAATAGTAGTTTTTTGATATTAATTTTTTAAAAGAAATTTTTTTATTTTAATTTTTGTTCTATTTTAATTTATTTAAATTAGGTTTGGAGGAATAAAATGAAAGGAAAGATGAAGGCTCAAGTATTTTATGAAGCTGAAAAAATGAAGTTAGAAGAAATTCCCATTCCTGATGTTTCGTCGATAGATGTATTAGTAAAAGTAAAAAGAGTGGGTATTTGCGGTTCTGATATTTCATATTATTATGGGTTATCTCCAGTTGGAACTTCAACAGGTAAAGGTCCGATAGTATTAGGACATGAGTTTACTGGTGAAGTTGTTGAGGTTGGGGAAGTTCCAAAGATGCTTGGTCTTTTCAAACCTGGAGATAGAGTAGTAGTAAATCCGGTACAAAATTGTAATGCTTGTTATGCTTGTGCTAAAGGAGACACGCATGTTTGTGAAAAATTAAATGTGCCTGGTGTAACTACAAATGGAGGGTTTGCTGAGTATTGTGTGTCAAGATACACAGGTCTTTTTAAGTTGCCTGATAGTGTAAGTTATGCTGCTGGGGCGTTTACAGAACCTTTAGCATGTGTTGTAAATGCGATAAAAAAGTTAGAGATTCAGCCAGGTGATTTTGTAGTCATTTTTGGCCCTGGTTCTATGGGGATGATGATGATTCAAATGTGTAAAGCAGTAGGTGCAGGCAAAATAGCATTAATTGGAGCCTCAAATGATTGGAGGCTTGAGCAAGGTAAGAATTTTGGGGCAGATTACATTTTTAATGCTAGTTTAAAAACTTCAAAATATTATACCTCTAATTTAAAAGACACAATATCTAATTTAACAGAAGGAAAGCTTGCTGATAGAGCAATTGTTCCAACAAGCTCAAATACTGCTTTTGAACAAGCTGTTGAAGTTGTAGGAAATTGCGGTATTGTTGTTCATTTTGGGCTACCTAATGAGGGTGATATTATGAAAATACCAGCGTTAAGTTTTCATACAATGGATAAAGAAATACGTTCAGCTTGGTTAGCGCCATTAGCTTGGCCTACAGCTATAAGATCTATTAAAGAAGGATTAGTTAATGTCGAAAAAATAATTACAGGAACATTCCCGCTAGAAGAAACTGAAAAAGCTATAAGATTATTAAAAAATGATCCTGGAAAACAGTTAAAAGTTCAAATAAAGGTTTCCGACTAATTGAGTTTAATATATTAAATTAATAAATATGGGTGATTGAGGTAATTATGAGTAAAAATATGATAGATATGAGTTATCAAAAAAAAAGGCGAACAAAGGAAGAATTAATAAAGCACTTAAATGATTTTAGTCTTGATTTAAAAATGTCTGTAGGTATATGGTATTTTACTCCTGGTGGTGGAAGATTTCATGAAGCATATATCCCAAATAAGAGTATAGCTGAAAGAATAGAAATGGCCGCTGATATGGCAAAGCATGGAATTAAAGCTATTGAAGCACATTATCCAAACGAGGTAAATGAAGATAATTATTATTTATATGAAAGATTATATAAGGAAACAGGTATAGTACTACAAAGTTGTTATCCGGCAATTTTTTATCCAAAAGAGTATGAATTTGGTTCACTCTCAAACCCTATTAAAAAATATAGGAATTTAGCACAGGAAACATTAGTTAATTGTTTAAAATTTGCAAAAGAAAAAAATCTTCACCATGCTGGGATATGGCCTGGCATTGATGGTTATACATATTCTTTAGGTACTTTATATTATGATATGTGGGATTATTTTGAGGGAGCTGTAGCAGAAGCAATGGATGAAATTCCTGGAGTTTTAGTTGCTATTGAGCCTAAACCATATGAACCAGCGCCAAATAATATTTATAGAACTACTGCTGATGGTCTTATTGCTTGTAAAGATATTGAAGCAAGGTTAAAAAATCCTGTGAATAAAAAGCTTTTGGAGCAGGGAATTCCATTATTAGGTATGCAACCAGAAATTGGACATATTAGAATGGGGTTTGAAGATGCACCGTATGCTATTGCAAGATGTACCAGGGAAGGAAGGTTATTTAATACACATTGGAATAGCCAGCCTCTTGGAAATTATGATCAAGATCTAAATGTTGGAGTAGTGGAGTGGCAGCAAGCTGAAGCAATGCTATATGTTTTAAAGATGGTTGGATATAATGAGTACTTTGGGTTTGATATAAATCCTGAAAGGATGCCTGTTGTAAAAGCAATTCAAATAAATTCAACTGTATTAAAAATAATGAATGAAAGAATAGATTCATTGCCTCATGAGCAAATAGTTGAATGTTATTATGACCCTGAAAATCATAGGGGTGAACTTGAGTTAATTTTAGCTAATATTATGAAAATAAGGTAAGAAAATAAAATAATTAACTGCAATTAAAAAAATAAATTTAGTGTAAAGTTATTTTGGAGGGGATTATATGACAATGACAAAAAAAATTAAGGTAGCTATTATAGGTTTAGGTTTTGGTGCAGATTTTATACCGATTTATCAAAAGCACCCAAATGCTGAAGTTTATGCAATATGTCAAAGAACTGAAGAAAAATTAAAGGAAGCTGCGAAAAAATATCATGTTGATAAATATTATACTGATTATAAAGATTTATTAAAAATAAAAGAAATTGATGCTATACATGTTGTAACACCAGTAGATACTCATGCCCCAATAGTCTTAGACTGCTTAAAAGCAGAAAAGCATGTAGCATGTACAGTACCAATGGGAATCACCGTTGATGAATGTAAAGAAATTGTAAAACTTCGAAGAAAAGTTGGTAAAGTTTACATGATGATGGAAACTTCTGCATATACGCGTGAATTTTTATATGTAAAAAAATTAAAAGATGAGGGTAAGTTAGGCAAAATTCAATTTTTAAGAGGCTCGCATCAACAAGATATGGAAGAGTGGGGTCCCCCTTGGCCTGGTTGGCCACCGCTTCATTATGCAACTCATGCAGTCAGCCCGCTTGCAATTTTAGCGGATGCACCTGTAGAATGGGTTTTTGGTATTGGCTCTGGGAGAATAAGGGAAAATTATATAAAAAATTATAATAGTCCTTTTGCAGTTGAATCAATGCTTATGAAATTTAAAGATACAGATATTTGTGGTGAAGTAACAAGGTCTTTATATGATGTTGTTAGACAATATATAGAAAGTTTTGATGTTTATGGTAAAAAACTATCCTTTGAATGGAACAGATTGAGCGATGAAGATCCAATTTTGCATTTAGGAAAAGAAGATGCTCAACATGTAAAAATTCCGGATACTGGTTATTTGTTGCCTAAAGAAATTGCGCATTTTACAAAATCTGAAGAAGTAATGGATGAAGAAGAAAAGCAGCATTTATCTTTTATTCAAGGTTCAGGACATGGAGGATCACATCCACATTTAGTTCATGAGTTTATTTCTGCCATAGTTGAGGAAAGGGATTCAGCTATTGATGCAGAAAAAGCAGCAAACTGGACTTGTGCAGGCTTATTAGGACATCAATCTGCAATAGCAAATGGGGAAAAATTATACTTGCCTGACTTTTGGAACTTAACTTAAAATGATTAGATAATTTATAAAATAAATAGATAATTTGTATTGAATATTAATTTATATTTATTTATGTTGAGATATTGCCATCTTTATTTATATTTTTATTATGTTTTTATTTTGTGTTTGAGTACTGTCTAATCTTATGTTAAATTTGTATTATTATTTCTAATTGAATATACGTAAATTAAAGAAAAAGTTAAGTTATAAAAAGCTATGTAAAAAACATTTAAGCAAGAAAGAGTTAAGTAACAATGAGTTTAATGGGTATTGATATTGGTACTACCGGCACGAAAGCAATTGTATTTAATGAGGATGGTGAAATCATTGCGAGTAGATATCAAGAATATAATCTAATTTTTCCTAAACCTGGTTGGGTAGAATTTGATACAAAGTCTCAGTGGGAAAAAATTTTGAATGTTTTAGAAAGTGTAAATAATGATGAAAATGTAAAAAAGGACCCTGTAACAGCATTATCTGTTTCAACTTTTGGCGAGGGTTTTACACCTGTAGATAAAAAGGGACAAATTATTTACAATACAATTTATTCAACAGATGCAAGGAGTACAAAAGAGTTAGAATACATACTATCATATTACAGTCCAAAACAATTATTTGAGTTAACCGGATATCCTCCTGGTTTTATCTGTCCATTAAATAAGATACTCTGGTTAAAAAAGAACAAACCGGAAATATATAATAAAACAGAAAGATTTTTATTTACAGATGAGCTTCTTTATCATATGCTTGGAATCAAGGACACTTACATTAATTATGCGCTTGCTTCAAGAACTCTTTTTTTTGATATAAGAAAAAAGGTTTGGGTAGAAGAAATTTTATCCCATTTTGATATAGATGTTAATTTATTTTCAAAACCAATTGAATCCGGCATTGAAATTGGTAAAGTAGATAATAAGGTTGCAAAAAAGCTTGGGTTTGTAAAAGATGTATCAGTAGTATCGGGCTGCCATGACCAACCGTGTGCTGCTTTTGGTGTTGGTGCTGTTTCGGGTGGTATAGCAGCTGACGGAATGGGCACTGTTGAATGTGTGACACTTTGTTCAGAAGAAGCTTTAACAACAGAAGAGATGTTAAAAAATAATTTTTGTCTACAGGTTCATGCATTAAAGGATAAATATGTAACTTTAGCTTACAATTTATCTGCTGGAAGTGTCGTAAAATGGTATAAAGATATTTTTTTAAATGGTGATAGTGATAAAATTAGGGAAATATCCAAATCATTATCATTTATTCCAACAAGATTATTTTCGTTACCATATTTTTCTGCAACAGGCACACCTTATCTTGACCCTATTTCAAAAGGTTCAATCATTGGTTTAGACTTAGGTACAAAAAAAGAAGAAATTTTTAAAGCTATTGTTGAAAGTTTAGTTTTTGAAATTTGCTTTAATGTAGAGTTATTGCAGAAAAGTGGTTTATTTGTCAAGCAACTTAGAGCTAGTGGTGGTGGCTCAAAATCAGATTTTGAACTTTTGCTTAAAGCCTCTTTGCTTAATACGCCTATTTTGAGAATGGATATAGCTGAGGCTGGTTGTCTTGGAACAATGATTTTAGCTGGAGTTGGAACAAAGAAATTTACTTTAAAAGAGGCCATAGAAAGATTTATAAAGATTAAGGATGTTTTTGAACCTAATAAAGAAATTAAAGAAAAATATTTGGGAAAATTTGAAAAGTATAAGAAGATTTATAGTTTAGTAAGTCAGTTGTATTGATTTTCTAGTATGTTTTATAACAGTATTAGTGAAAAAGAATTATTAAATAACCCTAATGCTTTTTATAGTGATACAGACATTAAATATTATTATGAATTCAACTATCCATTTATAAAATCAAAGCTAAAATATACAAAATATAAAGATTATAAAAACCTTGTAAAAGATATACAATATTTTCAAACTATTAATTCTTCCCTAGGAAATAAAAATAAGTTTTCAGAAATAATTTTAGAAATCAATTATAAGCCTTGTTTTAGATTTTTAGAAGAAATTTATAATTATGGAATAAACAAAAGTTATAAAATAAAGTTACCATTACTTGAACCAAAAGCTAATCTTAATTGTTTTCAATATGATGAACATAATAAGAATAATGAAAAAAGACTTTCTAAATTTGTTCATAAAAAAAACAATAATAGAAAAAGATGTGTAATTCTTATTCATGGATTTGGGTCAAAAAATAAAAAAATTTATTTACAGTTAGCTGAAAGATTTGCAAAAAATGGAATATTCAGCGTTGTTTATAGTTTACCATTTCATTTTGATAGGTCGATTTATTTAAATGATAAAAAAAATAATTATGATATTAGTGATTTTAGAGCAACATTAGAGCTTTTTAGACAGACTATAATTGAGTTAAGGATATTAATAAAAATATTAAAAAAAGAATACTTTAATAGTGTTGGTATACTTGGTTTTAGTTTTGGTGGGTTTTGTGCAAGTTTAATCTCATGCTTTGAGAATAACTGCGATTTTGTCATTTCTATTGCATCAATGGGTGATTTTAGCAGTTTAAAAATATTTAAAAAAGGCAAAAAAAAGCTGGATGCTACAAATTATAAGGATAAAATAAATGATTTTTTTTCTACAAATCATATAAGTTTAATTTCACCAATAAATTATTTTCCAATAATAAGCACTTCAAGGGTAATGTTTATTCAAGGTTTATTTGATTCAAGAGCCCCAATTCTGGATGCTCTAAAACTGATAAAAAAATGGAATATAAAAAAGGTAATTTTTTACCCATGTGATCACTTTACTTTTTTTCTATTTAATAGAATTACTATGAAAATTTGCAAAAATTTTATAAAATCTTTATAGTTTTTTAAAATCCTTCTTAAAATAATAGAGTTGTTAATGAATAATATTTCAAAAGGTGTAAAAATTGAAAATTCTGTACAATTTGTTGATTTTGAAAATTATAATGCTTCTATTGAGAAACTTTTAAGCAATCTTTCTTTTGATCAAAAACTAAAAAATATAAAAAAAGTTATTATAAAACCAAATTTACTTCAAAACACACCTCATCCTTGTACAACTGATCTTAATTGTATTTTTGCTGTTATAAACTTTATCAATAATTCTTGTACTAATTTAGAAATAAAAGTAATTGAAGGTTCAGGTGGTTGTGATACTGAACTTTGCTTTAGAGGTCTAGGGTATTATAAATTAAAAAATATAAAAAATGTGACACTCATTGATGTTGATAAAACAGAACTTGTAAAAATTTTTAATAAAGAAGCAATTGCTTATAAAGAAGTATATTTACCTAAAGATATTTTTGATGGATTTTTTATTTCAATCCCTACATTAAAAGACCATTTAATTACTACTGTTACATTAGGTATGAAGAATTTAATTGGGCTATTGCCTGAAAAATATTATGGCGGGTATTGGAGTTATAAAAGGAGTGATGTTCATCGAGTGGGTGTAAATAATGCAATTGTAGATTTAAATACTTATATAACAATTGATATGGTAATAATAGATGGCAGAATTGGACAAATTGGAAGTCACTTAGCTGGTGGGAGACAATGTAAGCCTCAAAAAAATATTTTAATTGGCGGGTATGATGCTTTTAAAGTAGATTGTTTTGGTGCAGAGGTATTAGGACATAATTGGCAGGATGTAAAACATTTAAATTTATTTAGTCAGTTAAAATAAAATTTAAAATAATATTTTGTGCTTTTTTATTTGACAAAATATTGCTAGTATGGAATTTATAAAACCAGTATATTTTTGGTCTTTTTAACCTTTCCCAAAGTTGAATAGTAGACCTTTTATTAAAATAGTGATCGAACTTAGAATTAATCATTAAAACTTTGTTTCTGTCAATTTTATCTGCAAATATTAATGGATCGCATAAAAAGCAGTATTTTTTTAAAAATGAATTTATATTTGTTTTTCTTGTTGTTTTACTTATATTTGAATTATTTTTATATAAAAAAGTGTTATTAAATTTAATAAGATTAGTTAAAGTATTTAAACTAATATTTTTAAATTCTTTTTCAAAATTATTAAAATCCTCATAAATTTTTTTGCATTTTTCCTTGTTTATGCTGTCATTTTCTCTATCTAAACAGTTACCCTTTAAAATAAGGGAAAGAAAACTATTCCAGTGAATTTCATGCCAATTTCCACCACCAAAAATTAAAACACATTTATATACTAAAGCTTCAAAAGCTAATGTTATTACTGAAATCATACTGCCTAAGCTAAAACCACATAATATTATTTTATTAAATTTATAATTTTCTTTTGCCAAATGTATTACTTTTCTTAAATCTAAAACAGATTGATTAAAAAAAGTAAGTGTTTGGATATCATCAAAATATATTAATCTTTCACCACTTTGCTCTCCAGGTGGTGTTCTTAGTAAATGGTATGGTAGATGAATAAACATGCAATAATATCCATTCTTTGTTATAAAATTTATAAAATTTTGGTAGTTTATTAATTTATCCGGCTTAGTACCGAATCCATGGAGTAAAATCACTAAATCTTTTACATGAAAGTCATTATTGACTAAATTACTATAAGAGTTATTAGATGTATAATTATTAGAATTATCGGGTAAATAATAATCAATAATAATAATATCATTATTTATTACGTTGCTT